>JAKSDB010000393.1 GCA_022360415.1 Chlorobiales bacterium | reverse complement strand
TCCTGTTTGCCGCCATCGGTAACAACGGTGAAACTCACTTTTCCCGATCCCCTCTGAACTTTTTCCACAGCCTGTAATGGTTTGTCGACAGAAACAACTCCTGCCAGAGCGTCAGAGAGCAATGTATAGCCTGTTCTCAATCCGAGAATTTTCTCGATGTTATCGGGATGGTTGCCTCCGACAAGAAGGCGATTGTTCAACATATCGTGAACGAACAGGGAATCGGAGCGAAACAGCATATCGGCCACCGGCCACCCCAGAATACCGGCGCTGACGATAAGCCGCATATCTTCCTTTCGCCTGAGCTGAACCGTGCCGTAAAGATGCTCCTCTCTTTTCGGTGTTTTTATCCAGATATCCGCATATCCGTCAAGAGCTTCCACTATTCCGGTCTGTCCGGAAACATCGCGGTAAAGCTCAGCCAGCTCTTCGGTAAGCTCAACTCTCTCGGTAGGCCAGTCAACAAGGGTTACCGTTTTAAAATCCGCACACCCGGAAATAAAAACAGCAGAAAAAACATACAGAAATATTCTCAAGACCTGTTTCATCGAACGATCCTTTGAAAATGAGACGATACACAAGTATTGAGGAATATCGTGAATATTCTTTTTAAAGCAGTTCTTTTTTTATCCCTACATTGAGAGCACCTCTATACATTGTCACGAGCGGTTCAAATGCAAGGCGAACGGAGCCAGAGAAACCGGAGTGTACACAAAGTACATGAGGATTTCGAGCACCGGCGAAGTAATCATGGTGCACAGCAAAGTAGTAGAGGCGCCCTTGATTCAATGGCGTTCCGGGTCAACAACAATTGTCAATTTTGATTTTTTTTCAATGCACTCTCTGCACCTTAAACCAAAAGAGCATCGCAGACTTTTCAAAGGTCACCTCTGGTCATTCAGTAATGAATTACAAGCCCTCCCCAAAGATATTGCCGCCGGCGAGACCGTCAGGCTCTATACTCATGACAACAAGTTTATCGGCTCCGGTTTTTACAACCCGCACTCCCTTATTGCCTTCCGGCTCCTTTCCAGAACAGGTGAAATTCCTGACAGCGATTTTTTCAGAAAGAAAATTCTCAACGCCCTTGATCTCAGAAAAAAAATCTACCCTGAATCCAGCACCAATTCTTTCAGGGTTGCTCATGGAGAATCCGACGGGCTCCCAGGGCTTGTTATCGATCGTTTCAATACCGCATACGTCTTGCAGGCATTTTCGGCAGGGATGGACCGTCACTTGCCGATGATATGCGATGTTCTATCCGATCTTTTTCAACCAACATCGATAGTTTTCCGAAACGAATCCACCATTCGTGAGCTCGAGGGTCTCCCTCTGTACAAAAAAATTGTTCACGGTTCTGAATCAGATGCCTCCCAGATCATTCATGATAACGGTTTACGCTATATCATCAACCTTCTTGAAGGACAAAAAACAGGTTTTTTCCTCGATCAAAGGGATAACAGAAGGATTGTTCGCAACCTTGCCCGGAACGCTGAAACACTCGATGTGTTCACGAGTGACGGAGGGTTTGGCCTTAATGCACTCTTCGGAGGAGCAACGTCCGCAACCATGGTTGACATATCACACGATGCGCTGCAAAGGGCTAAAGAGAACGCGGTGCTGAACAAGCTTTCGAACTACTCCCTGATTCAAGGTGACGCTTTTGAGGTCATGAACCGGCTTATCGGGGATAAAAAAACGTATGACCTTGTTATCATCGACCCTCCAAGCTTCACCAAAAGCCGAAAGAACCTGCCCTCCGCCCTGCATGCCTATAAAAAACTGAACAGGCTCGGGCTTCAGCTTGTCAGGAACGGAGGCTTTCTTGCAACCGCTTCATGTTCCCACCATGTTTCAGAAGAGGATTTCCTGGGAGCAATTCATCAGGCATCACTTTCACAAAGAAAACATCTGCGCCTCGTTTTCAGAAATTCCCAGCCTGCTGATCATCCCGTACTGCTTTCCATGCCCGAGACACATTACCTGAAGTTCGCCTGTTTCTATGTTACTGACATGTAACCTGAATAATTCACTAAAGGAGTAAAAAAAAGGGAGAGGGAATCAGGAAATCCTGTGTATCATGCTGTAGACTTCTTTCCAGGATGACGCCCGGGGAGAAGCAATATCTTTGTTCGTGCTGTTGGCAAAACAGATGGTGTAAAAACCTTTCTTCCTTAACTGCAGCACGTTGTCAGGGCTGTCCTCGACATAGATATCTGCTCCAACCTCGGATTTTTCTTTCATGAAACAAAGATCCCAGTATGGTATGCCGTTACCGTCAAGCCACGCAACGGTCTGCTCCACAGCGGAAGCATGTGAGTAGTGAATAAACAGACGGTGGGTAATGATCCTGATATGGTAGCCTTCATCCGAAAGCTTTCTCAGGTACTTTCTTGCCCCGGGAATCATCGGCATGGTTTTGAACAGCTCCCGCTGGTGGAGCGCATAGCGATGAAGACTTTCATACTGTTTTGGCTCCCTGACCCCCCACTCTTTCAGCCCGTATGATACATCTTCCGGCAATTCCTCCACAGAAGTTTCAAACCATTCGGCGGCGATTTCCCTCATACGCCTGTAAAAATCAGCACAAACGCCATCGAGGTCGACTCCGATAACCGGTTTGTCTTTTCCTTGTTTATCCATAACGAGAAATATCCTGTTGATATTAGATTGACCGCTTTATATCAACTTTTTAATGATTCAGGGTACCTCTCTTTGTTTATTCCGTGCTTCAATTGCATCGTTAAGCGTATAGAAAAGGGTTTCTCCAGCTCCGGTCGCCTTGCTCTTGAACCGCTCATAGACAATAAATAGAGGTGCCCTTGAATGTAGCAGGAATTTTCTCGATCTTCTAAATAACCGTTCGAACTTGCTTACAAACAACGTTCAGAACCCTACCGGTTTCTTTTCAGATGCACCGGAATCGAACGATATTACCGTCATATTGATTAGATCATACATAGAATGCGCCTTATTGGCAACAAATTCGTCTAACCTTATGAAATATATACCCGCCGTCCTTTTTTCGGCATCACTGCTTCTTTTGTATTCATCTCCGCTTTCGGCAGAAGAACGCTCTGCACTGAACCCTAAAAAAACCGTTCCCCTCACCTTCAACGACCCGGAAAACAATATTGGCCCAACAATGCCAAAAGGATCTATTTCGATACGTATCGATAATATCAGGAATACCGAAGGCATTCTCGGCATTGCGCTTTTCAGCAGCAAAGCAGGATTCCCGGATCAAACCGAAAAGGCCTTTGCTCTGGCGAGTGTCGAAACCGGAGAATCACTCCGGGAGGTTGTTATTGAAAACATCCCCTATGGAATCTATGCACTGAGCGTTCTTCATGATGAAAACGGCAACCGAAAAATGGACAAGACATGGATCGGCAAGCCCAAAGAAGGCTTCGGAACATCCAACAACCCGAAAATCAGGTTCGGACCGCCAGAGTTCGATGAATCAGGCTTTGTTCTCGACCGGGAAACTGTCAACATGACAATTGACATTAAATACCTTTA
>JAKSDB010000031.1 GCA_022360415.1 Chlorobiales bacterium | reverse complement strand
TGCAGACAGCTATAGACGGCGAAACCTATGAGCATAACGAGATGTATCCGCCCATGTATGAACAGGCCGTTGCCGAGGGTCACAAGGCAAAACGCATGTTCGGTTATGCGGTTCAGGCTGAAAAGGTTCACGCCGCCTTGTACAGAAAAGCTCTTGAAGCTGTGAAAAATGGCAAGGATCTTTCAGAGACCGAAATCTGGCTTTGCCCGATCTGCGGTCATATCGAGTTGGGAACGCCTCCGGAAACATGCCCTATCTGTAACGCGAAAGCGTCAGTCTATGTGCAGATAGCATGATGGGCACCCCGATTTATTTATTCCGCGCTTCAATTGCATCGTTAAGCGGATAGAAAAGCGTTTCTGCGCTCCGTTCGCCTTGCACTTGAAGCGCTCATGACAATTAATAGAGGTGCCCTGATGTAGAAAGGCCCCTTTTTGCCAGGGGCCTTTTTTATTGGGCAGGTCAGTTTCTTTTAAATTTGAAACCCGGTTTAAATACGCCGAGAACGACAGCTAAGACAAGAGGTATGGCATTGCTCATACCAACCAGTGTTGCTGTGTGCTCCTTGGCTTTGTATGCCTCGGTCAGGTGTCCGGCCTTCAGGCTTTCTTCTGCCAAGACCCGCAGCTCAGGCATCAAAGGTGTCAGGAGGAAAAAGGCGTTAAATGCCAGAAACGCGGCCAGTCCGATTTTTATTTTCAGCCACAAGGGCTTTTCCGGGTACAGTGAAAACATGACAAAGCCTGAAATTGTCTTGGCAATGATCCCGGGCAATATGAAGATATATGCTGTTGTTTCATGGAATATTGCGGTATGGTACACGGCCTGAACATTACTGCCAGCAATGATTCCCGAGGCAATGTGCGCAAGAATGGTGCCGACATACATAATGGTTCCGACAACATGAAAGAAAAGCATTGACTTTCTGAGCATAGCGGTATTATTTGTTTTTTTGTTTGAGAGGTAACGGAGTATCACTCAGGGTTTCCTCTTCTGTAACAGCGCTTTTGTGGGAATGTGGGCTGTTCACAGTGACTGTTCCGTTTGGGGAAACAGATTCTGCCTGCTTTCCGGTTCTGGCGTTGGTTGAACTTCTGCTTTGTGACATGTTATTATTCTCCTTGCCCCTTCGCATAAGGCAGTTGTTTTTACTGATTGTGATTTTGTTGCATTATAATATAGTTGCACTATCAATATTTGATATCGCAAATATAATAAAAATATAATAAAGGAAAAACAACTACCGATAACAAGCACGGGAAAAAAAGAGCTTTGAGGATTTATGAGGTGCGAAAGAGCAGGGAGATTTAACAGATTAAAAGTTCAATAATGCGTTTTCATCCAGGCGTCAGGGCACCTCTATTAATTGTCGTGAGCGCCGTGAGTACAAGGCGGACGGAGCGCAGAAACCGCAGTGTACACAGAGTACATGAGGATTTCGAGCACTGCCCAACGAAGTAATCATGACGCGTAACAAATTAATAGAGGTGCCCGTCAGTTTGCTACCCTGACGATCAGGTATGTCAAGCCGGTTGAAGTTCCCCAAATAGTTTTCCTCATTCTGGCAATATGGTTACATTACAGTCGTTTCAAAAGAATAACCATTGCACCATAATTGTACAAAGGATAAAGGATATGCAGTTTGTGGTTTTGATCCTGCTGGCCGGACTGATCATTATTCCCGGGGAAAAAGTGGAGGCTTCCCCAGGCATGAATGACCCGGAGCCCGGGAGAAAAAGCGTGTCGGTAGAGTTTTTCGGCGGGGCTTCGTTCAGTCTCCCCATTATGCCGCTCACGTTGAAACAGGATGGTTACGATGACATCAGCTTTACGGCGCATTACGAGACCAAACCATTCGACAAGCACCCTTATTATGCTTACCGCCTTGGACGCTGGGTCGATGGCAAGGCATGGGAGATCGAGCTCGTGCACCACAAGATACATCTAACCAACAACCCTGCTGAAGTTCAGCATTTTGAGGTTTCCCACGGTTATAACCTGCTGACGGTAAACAGGGCATGGGATACGAGGCATCTCATTTACCGCGTCGGCCTCGGCCTGGTCATCGCTCATCCCGAATCAACGGTCAGAAACAAGCCTTTCTATGAAATGGACGGCGGATTCAAAGGGGACGGGAATTACTACGTTGCGGGACCTACAGCGCAGTTTGCGGTCCAGAAAAACCTCTCGATCTGGAAATCACTTTATCTGGCCGGCGAAGCAAAACTGACAGCTTCCTATGCGACTGTACCCATAGCCGAAGGAGACGCTGTTGCACCGAATACCGCACTTCATTTGCTTTTAGGGCTCGGAATCGATTTATAGACTGGCCGGGTAGCTCTGAACTGAAGGCATTTCGACCCCTCACTCGTCGCCCTTCAAGTTTTCCTTTACATTGCAGCATTCGTTGCCCTGTATCATTCTGCATGTGGGATGAGCCAGCCAGGCGCCGATAACCGGGGCTGTGATATATATCCAGAGGGCAGAGATGTTGCCCGAAAGAAGCGCAGGCCCCAGTGAGCGTGCGGGGTTCATGGAGGCTCCGCTGACCGGCCCGCCCATGAGTGCTTCAAGCGCGACAGTCCCGCCAATGGCCACACCGGCCATAATCCCTTTTTCCATATGACCTGTCGAAACGTTCAGAATGACAAACATCAGGAAGAAGGAGAGAACTATCTCGAGAACAAAAGCATTGATAATCCCTCCTGAAGGCAATGTTGCACCGAGGGAGTCATGGCTGCTGAAAAGAAGTTTCAGCAGACCGGCGGCTGCAATCGCACCGGTAAGCTGGCTCGTGATATAGGGCAGGATCTCTTTTTTTTGTATCCGGCCCGCAAAAAAGAAGCCCAGGGTAACAGCAGGATTGATATGTGCGCCGGAGATATTGCCGATCGAGTAGATCATTGCCATGACAATGAGACCGAATACCATGCTGACTCCCGTATGGCCAAGCGGTGCGCCAAAGAGGTCATCGACGACGATCGCACCGCATCCTGCGAAGACCAGTGCAAAAGTTCCGATTGCTTCGGCTATATAGATGTTTTTTCTGGAACTGAACATGGTTGAAAATGTAGTTTGAAAAGCTCGAGCCGGATCAGGCGGTTTGCATAACCTCGGGAAGCTGTACGATGAAATCCCGGATTTCATCACGAACTTTCCGGTAGCAGTCGAGCTTTTTTTCAGGATCATCAATCGATTCAGCAAGACGGGGAGGATCATCGAATCCTGCATGGATATGTTTGGCTTCGCCCGGAAAAAGCGGACAATTTTCATGGGCATGATCGCAGACCGTAATAATGACATCGAATGCAATGTCCCGGACTTCTTCGATGTTTTTGGAGTGGTGTGATGAAATATCCACCCCTGCTTCGGCCATGACGGAAACTGCGTTCCGGTTCATGCCGTGTATTTCAGTTCCCGCTGAGTAAGGCTCGATGATATCTCCGTGCAGATGACGCGCCCAGCCTTCGGCCATCTGACTTCTGCAGGAATTACCGGTACAAAGAAAAAGAACCTTGATCTTGTGCATGGATGCAGAAAGGGTACAGTTGAAGAGCAGCGGACTTGTACAATCAGGTTACAAATGATACAAAAGAAAGTGAGGGGAACGGAAAAGAAAGAGAAGAGTTTTCAACCCTGTAACAATTTTGAGTCGAGTAAAAAAGGTCACATATTAGGGCAAAGACCATATATTCCAACCATAAGCAATATATAACATAAAGATATAGTTGTGACAGAAGTACAGCATGCGGCGCCTACGGAGAAATTTCTGGCTTACCGTGACAAGCTCGGAAAACGTATGGCAGCTGCCAAGCAAGGGGAGTTAGGGAGCGTTCAATATGAAAGCGGTTTGATGGAGAAGAGCCGTTTTATCGAATTGAACGGGGTAGTTCATCATTATCATGATTCCGGGCCGAGCAATGCGGACGAGACGGTTGTGCTGGTTCACGGATGGGATTGCTGGTGGATGTGGTGGCACCATATCATCCGTTTTCTGAATGACAAGGGAGTGCGAACGATTGCGTACGATCTGAAAGGGCACGGGTGGTCGGACGAAGACCAGGGTAACGATTACTCAATTGCTTCCTTTACCAGAGATTTCGAGAAGCTTGTTCATGCGCTTGATCTGAAAAAGTTCCATATTGCGGCATTTTCATTCGGCCCGTTTATTGCCCTTCACTATGCAAGGCGGAATCCTGAAACTGTCCGTTCCATGGTGTTTTTCAACTTCGGTTACCTCGAAAACAACAGCTTTATCGAGAAAATCGCTCCGGCAACACTGAATTTCACCTTCAACAACCTTTTGAGGAACGTTACCTGGTGGCTGCCTGCGTATGTTTTTGCCCGTTTTGTGCTTTCACGAAACACCGTCCTGTTTCACGATGTCCTGATAGGCTTTGAGAGTCTTTCGTTGTGTGCACCTCAGGCAATTGAACAGTCGACGAGCCAGATTACCTCCATGGAAGTGACCGAAGGCATTGCCGGTCTGATGGAAGATATCGAGATCCCGACATTGTTTGTGGCTGGTGAAGGTGACAGCATCATGACTGCTGAAAATACAGCAAAACTGGCGGGGTATTGCAAAAAGGGGATTTTTGTCAATGTTCCTCAATGCGGACATCTCATAACCCTCGAGCTTCCCGAAACGGCATCTGAACTGATTCATGAACATATCCGGCACAACAGTGCTCAGGATGATCTTCCCGCGCTCTGAACGGAGCGTACGAAATCCAGGATTTTCTGATGATTTTTCCTGCCGGGCCGTTCTTCCACACCGCTTGCGGTATCAACGGCATACGGTCTGATAGTCCGGACTGCTTCGGCGACATTTTCCGGGGTCAAACCTCCTGCAAGGATTCCGTGGCCGATAGTTTCCGTTTCCCTGAAAATCACCTGCGCCAGTTTGTTTTCAATAAGTTTTCCTGTTCCTCCCGGCTGCCCGGGACGGTACGCATCGAAAAGAAAGGATGAGATCCCGGTTTTTCCGGCAAAAGCCTTGACACCTTCAATGGTAAAATCCGGGCCGGTGCGGAACGCGCGGATAACTTTTGTACCTGTGACGGCAGATGCCTTTTTTGCAGTGTATTGCTCGGAATGGAGCTGGGCCAGATCAAGACGGCAGAAATGACATGTTTCGTTTATTTCGTTTGGATCCTGTTCAACGAAGATGCCAACGCAGGAGATAAAAGGGGGGAG
>JAKSDB010000177.1 GCA_022360415.1 Chlorobiales bacterium | reverse complement strand
CTGGAGCTCTTTGCGGGTGTTCATAACGATCGGGCCATGCCAGGCAACGGGTTCGCGCAGAGGTTTGGCGGAAAGCAGCAGAAACCTCACCGGGCTCTCATCAGTGGAAACATGGATATGATCGCCATCCGTGCTGTAGAGCACCACGGTTTCATTCTCCATAAAAGGCCCGGTTTCCATATCGAAATAGCTGACCCCCTGGGTGTCGAAAGAGAGCGGCTCCGTATCATGACTGAAGAGTCCTTTTCCTGCAATGACATAGGCGAAAACTGTACGGCCGTCTTTCACCGGGTGGTTCCATGTTGCTCCCGGCGGGATTGTGATGTCGAGGTATTCGGGATCGATGGCGATCCCCTCAACGGGACCCGTGGAGCCTTGAAGCCTGCCACAGACGATCCGGGCCGTTATGCCTTGCCCAAGGCTCACTTCGGGAATCATCGCAGCGGTGATGTCCCTGTATTGTGGAGCGGTCATTTTCTGCGACGCAGGAAGGTTCGCCCAGAGCTGGAACCCGGCGACGCTTCCCCTGTCGTTGCCGAACGGCATCTCTTCATGGATGATTCCGCTTCCGGCCGTCATCCATTGCACGTCACCCGGGTGTATGACTCCCTCGTTACCGAGGCTGTCCTTATGCCCGACAGTTCCCTCAAGGAGGTAGGTAATCGTCTCGATACCGCGGTGCGGGTGCCATGGAAAGCCTTTCAGGTAATCCGCAGGATTGCCGGAACGAAAATCGTCGAGGAGAAGGAAAGGATCGAAAAGCGGTACCTGGCTGAATCCGAATGCTCGTTTGAGCTTTATGCCCGCTCCTTCGGTGACCGGCTTGCTCTTGAAAACTTTTTGAATAGTTCTGGGCTTTTCCATGGTTTTCGACAAGTGCGTTGAACAACACCAACCAGCTTCAACAATAAACAAGACGACGTGATTGTTTGTTCACGGTGGCACTGTGTACAGGTCGAAGCGGCGGTGGGGTATAAAGGTCAGAAGGGGAGCTGTACCAGGCTTTGACGAGTGCTCAGAGGATGCTTCCCCGGTCGAACTCCGGATAGAAAATCCTTTCGATACCGGTTGCTTTCCCTGTTTCCGGATCGAGCTGGAGCAGAACAGCCGACAGGTGAACATCGTCCTCGGCACATTCGTACTTGTGCGGGGTCTGGAAGAGAAAGCGGTCGGTGGCGGACTTTATCTGCATGCCGATGACAGAGTGGTGCGGGCCGGTCATTCCCACGTCGGAACAGTATCCGGTGCCTCTCGGGAGGATGCGTTCGTCAGCTGTCTGGACATGGGTATGGGTGCCGACAACGGCAGACACTCTTCCCTCAAGATACCAGCCCAGCGCGATCTTTTCCGCCGTCGCTTCGGCGTGCATGTCGACAACAATGCAGCGTGTTTTTTCCTTTACCTGCTTGATAACCCAGTCGGCGGTCCTGAAAGGACATTCAATCGGCGACATGAACGTTCTTCCCTGCAAGTTGATGACGGCGATATCGCCGAGGCCGTCCGACAGAGGATAAATGCCGAAGCCTTTACCATAGGCTCCTTTCGGGTAGTTCTGGGGCCTGAGAACGTGTGGGTCGGTTTTCAGGGTGTCGAAGAAGTTGAAGTTGTTCCAGGTATGGTTGCCGCCGCTGATGACGTTGACGCCGGCTTCCCGGAGCTGGTGAAGGGCTTCCCTGCTCATCCCCTTGCCGTTATGGGCGTTTTCACCGTTACAGATGACGAAGTCAACCGAATGTTTGCTGATAAGGCCTTTCAGCATATGGCTTACCATCTGCAATCCCGGTTTGCCGACGACATCGCCGATAAAAAGAATAGTTGCTGTTTTTTTTCCCATACTCCGGTCACGCTGATTAATCGGATGCTCAAAGATGAATTTACGGAATCATTTGTTTTTCATTGTCTTCGCACGGGAATCTCCACGTGAACCCGGCCGGTCAAAAAAGACCGGATTCCCTGTTTTGATTGTTGACATCTCCCCTCAGGAGTTCTTTTCAAACTCCTCGGCTTTGAGGACATCGTTTTCACTCCCGATGTAGAGCGGGGTTCTTTGATGCAGTTCGGTGGGAGCGATATCGAGAATGCGTTCTTTGCCGTCGGTCGCTCTTCCTCCTGCCTGCTCGCAGATGAAGGCAAGCGGGTTTGCTTCATACATCAGGCGGAGCTTGCCGTTGGGGTGCTTTTTCGTTGCAGGATAGACAAAAATGCCACCTGTAAGAAGGTTGCGGTGAAAATCAGCGACGAGGGAGCCGATGTAGCGGGTGCTGTAAGGTCTGCCGGTTTCCCTGTCTTCCTCTTTCAGGTAATTGAGGTAGCTGATGGTGGAGTCATGCAGCTGGTTCCATGAGCCTTCGTTGATCGAGTAGTATTTTCCCCGTTTCGGTGTGGTGATGTTTTCATGGGAAAGCAGGAACTCCCCGATAGTCGGGTCATAGGTGAAGCCGTGTACCCCGTGGCCGCTGCTGTAGACCATCACGACCGAAGAGCCGTAGATGACATAGCCCGCGGCAACCTGCTGCAAGCCTTTCTGGAGACAGTCCTTGATATCGGCTTCCCGGGGTTTCTCACCGGTAAGGCGATAGATCGAGAATATGGTTCCTACGCTGACATTGACATCGATGTTAGATGATCCGTCGAGCGGATCGAAGAGCAGAGCGTATTTACCGGTTTCGTTCTTCGGCGGGACAATCGTTCCCTCGTTTTCTTCAGAGCCCATGATTGCGAACCTTCCATGCTGGCCGATTGCGCTGATAATTTTCTCGTTGGCAAACAGGTCGAGCTTTTTTACCTCTTCCCCCTGAACGTTTGTCGTTCCGGCCATGCCCAGAATATCCACCAGACCTGCCCTGACCACCTCCCGCCTGACAAGTTTCGCTGCAAATGCCACATCGTAGAGCAGGTCGGTAAGCTCTCCGGTTGCGTGGGGATTGCGTTTCTGCTCTTCGACAAAATGGCGCTCGATGGTGATCAGTTTATTCATCTGTTCTTCGTGTAGAGGTATTTTGAAAAGGCTTCTGTAGTCTGCCGCTAATGTACTGTTTTTTTCCAGGGTTTTCAAGGAAGGCGCCAGCTTGAGACTGCTAAATAGCGGGCAGGAGGAAAGAAAAGCGGAGGTAAAAGACTGACAGGAGAACAAAGAGCAAAATGACTGAAAAGACATAAAGGACCTAAAAGAGACCTATTGATTTCAGCCGACTGCCTCTGAGCGGGCGAAAGATTTTTCGCCCCTACTCTTTTTTCCCCACGGGCGGGCACGGGGATCTGCCACTACAAAAATATCAAGCCATCAAGCCAATACACCCGTTTGCCGGGTGGGCAGGAAATCGTTATATACTTCGGGTTGGCTGTCTCAGAAGCAAAGAACACGATTTTCATGCAACGATATCGATGGAAAGAGCTTTCGCCTGACAAGGAACTGTCGGCAAAGCTTTCTCGTGACATTAATGTCAGTATGCCTATTGCAAGGGCATTGTGCAACCGGGGGATTACCGGGTTTGAAGATGCAAGGGAGTTTTTCAGGCCGGACCTCTCGCTCCTGCCTTCCCCGTTTCTTTTCAGGGATATGGAGAAGGCTGTGGACAGGGTACGAAAAGCTGTCGAAACAGGAAAAAAAGTCCTCATATACGGTGACTATGATGTAGACGGCGCTGCCGGGACAGCGCTTCTTTATCTTTTTTTTCAATCCATGGGAGCAGATGTCGCATATTATATCAACGACAGGTTTTCCGAAGGATATGGTTTATCCGAAGCCGGAGTTGCCCATGCTGTGAAGCTTGATACGTCACTGGTCGTTACGGTTGACTGCGGCATAAAAGCATCTCGTGAAATAGAGATGCTTGCCGCAAAGGGTATCGATGTTGTCATCTGCGACCATCATGAGCCTGAAAAGCTTCCTTCGGCTCATGCTATTCTCAATCCCAAAGTGCCCGGCTGCGGTTACCCCTTTCGTGAGCTTTGTGGCTGTGGAGTGGCGCTTAAACTTGTCCAGGCGCTCTCTGAGTCCAACGGCATGCCGCCCGATACGTGGCAGCATGCTATCGATCTTGTCGCAATCGCGACTGCCGCCGACATGGTGCCGCTTGAAAAAGAGAACAGGATCTATATGCACAAAGGCATCGAGCTTTTGCG
>JAKSDB010000378.1 GCA_022360415.1 Chlorobiales bacterium | reverse complement strand
TTTCTTTCCCTTACTCGACGATGTTCAGCAGCTCTACTGGCACAGGGGCGAGTCCCATTCCATCTTTTTTGTTCTGACTGGCGGTGCGTTGCTCGGCGCGCTGTTGTGGAGAGTCAGGTGGAAAACAAAGATCTCTCCTCAACGGGCCATGGCGGGCATGGTGCTGATCATGGCAACCCATGTGCTGATAGACTATTTCAATATTTACGGTACCCAGCTACTTGCACCGTTTTCGCGATTTGGTTTCAGCCTCGGCAACTTATTTATCATCGATCCGCTTTACACCGGGCCACTGGTGCTGGGGATTATAGCGGCAGCATTTTCCAGATCCGGGTATGGATACCGATTCACATGGGCGGGACTTACAGTAAGCTCTGCGTACGTTCTCTTTTCGCTTGCCTCCCATACATACGCAGATTCGGTGTTCAGCCGTCAGCTGGAGGCAAAACAGATCGGGGTGAAAGCTTCTTACACAGGTGCCACTCCGATGAACACGCTCTTATGGCGGCATGTAGCGCTTACCGATTCCGGGATTCTGATAGGTTACTTCTCTGTTTTTGCAGATTCTGCGGAGGAAGAGATTGAGTTTGTGACTGTGCAGAGGAATGAAGCACTGATTGCGCCTTATAGGGGGCAGCGCAATGTCGAAGCGGTTGATTGGTTTTCGAACGGTTTTTGGGTGGCTGAAGAAATTGATGGTGTGGTAACTATGGCCGATCTCAGGTTCGGGGAGCTGAGAACCGATCCAAACGACCCTCCTGAAAAGTGGCAGTACATTTTTGCCTGGGAGATATCGGATGATCCCGATTCATTGACGCAGCGATCCGTCAGCCTTAAAGAAAGCCGTAAAGCGCTCGATGCGTTATGGGCCAGATTGACCGAGGATATTCGCGAGAGGAGTCAGTTTGAAAAGTAAGCGATCAGGCCGAAGGAGAGGAACAGGACGGTGGCGAGGAGAATGGTCTGGTCGCTGATCTTGCGCATAAACGTTTCTTTATCCTCTTGGTACAGACTTGCAATGATGATTACGGCTGCATTGTTTGCGAGCAGGAAATAGGCGGTATCCTGAAGGATTCTCGTGAAGGTGAAATAAAACAGGAGCGTTCCGGAGATCAGGCTCACGGCAATGAGGAGCTGTTTCGTTTGAGGGAAGGATAAGGTGTTGGCGATCGTTTTGATGCCGCTCAAAAGGTCGCCGCGCCGGTCGCGCATGTCCCACATCACTTCGATAAAAAACGCACAGATAAACAGATATCCCCAGCATATCCATGCCTGGAGCGACAACGGTCTGCCTTCGAAAAAGAGGGGGAGAAAGACAAGTGCGGTTGCCCAGTCGAGTGGAGGGGTCAGGTTTTTTACAATGTAGATATCTTTCAGCCTCCGGGCGCCGTTCAAGCTTCGGGACAGGAATGCCGGAAAGCATTTATGGTTGTAGAGAAACCCGATGAGGATGACAATCGCCGTTGTCCAGAAGGCAGGTTGCCCGAACTGAAAAGCGATAACGAGAGAGATGATGGAGAATGGATAAAAAGTAGCGTAGGTGATGATCTTCCGGTTTTCGAGTGCATCTTTCAGGCCTTCGGGATCGTTCACTGCATCTTCGGCATCATCGGTGATCCTGTTGTCCTGATAGATTGAAAAGGTCAGTAGGAAAACGCAGAGGAGAACCCACCCGTTAACCGGGATGCCGAAATAAATCGACCAGCTCGCGGCCCCCAGCGCGGAAAGAAATGAAAGATGAAGTTTATGTCTGAAGAAGTACTGCAGCACGATGAGTTTCTGCTGTCCGGATTTATGGCATTTCTATTACTTTGTTCCGCAGCCTGAATACTTCGTTGGGCGGTGCTCGAAATCATCATATACTCTATGTACGCTCCGGTTTCTCTGGCTCCGTTCGCCTTGCTCTTGAACCGCTCATGACAATAAATAGAGGTACCCTTTAGAAAATAAGAACTTTTTTGCACAAGTTTTCCCTTTCTCTCCCGATCAACAATCAAAGTATCAATCCTTTTTGGTGCTCGCTGCCTTCGAACTGCTCAGAGTGATTTAAAACGTTTCTGTATCGGTAAAGTAGGAAGGAAAGGGGGGATTATCGATCAAGTAGTTTTTCAAGATGTTTGATGACAATTTCGACAGTCGGCCTTACCAGTACGTGATCTGCTTTTCGAAGAACAGACAAAGGAGACGCGATAAGGTTTTGAGCAACTTCCTCACTGGTACAGAATATGGCGATGCTGCAATAACCTACATTAAGGCCGTTGTATTTCAAGTCTGATGGTGTGAGTTGCACAACGGTAAACTGTGTTTCCTGATCTGCAAGTACCATCTTAAGGTGTTCGGCGGTTGAGGCATGATGATCGGAGATAATGTGAGTATCGATACTCGCACCATCTTGAGTCACTGATCCTGTGACGATTTTTTTTGACTTTGTGTATGAGAAAATGGAGTCAATAATCTTGTTTCTCTGCGCTTTATTGCCGACAACTGTTATAACAGGTATCCGGCCGTTATTTTTTTCCGGAAACAAATAGTCAAGTAAATTTTTCTGCATACCGAAGACATCCCCGGGGCTTGGATTAACCTCGCAGATAGCGCCTCCTGACTCTCGCCATGATTTCGAGATGTCACGGGTGATAAAATCAACTCCTGCATAGTCAAGACCGCTACACGATGCTGCTCTTTCAGCAAGTCTGAGGTTGTCGGGGTGTGTTTCAGAAATTACAATACGTGAGGAGCCGCCAGTAGAAACATTGGCATTTGATCGTAACTGTATCACTCTATCTTTTTCCGGGATGCTGTCTGGACCAAGGTTGTTTTCTTTGAGAGCTTCAAGGACTAAAGGGTCTTTCAATGAGGCTGCTTTGAAAGTTCTAAGGAAAGGGTCTTCTTTTCTTTTCAAAGCCATTTTTTTAATCAATATCCTAATAGTGTCAACCCCGTTGCCGGTAATTTGTGGAGGCTCACGTTTTATGACACTGACACATTTTCCATTTATCACGGTCAGACGATAATCATGGCCTTCGATGTGCTTTTCAATAATGACGTTACCATGAGTCTTTGCAATGATAAAGCTCTTGTAAAGGTCTTTTTCATTCATGATCCTGGCTGAGACCGCAGTGCCGCGATCTGTATTCGATGGTTTTACAACGACAGGATATCCAATCAAACCGGCAGCTTTTCTGGCTCTTTCAAAGTCCTGAGCCAGACATTGCATTGGGACGGGAAAACCATGGTCACGAAGCAACTGTATGTTGATGTGCTTATGAGTAGATACTACTGTTCCTATGTGGCTTGTATGTGAGGTATACCCCCTCCAAAGGAGCTTCTGCTTATGGCCGTGTCCGAGCCTGTATAATGGGATAATTGCTGAGTTCCTGTTGACAGGGGTTCCTCGCTGCAAGGCCTCAAGCAACACTCTTGAGGTCGCTTCCCATGGTAATAACTGTGATATACGGTTTCGGGCGGCGATGATCAACCTCTCCGCTTCATTATGAAAGTGCTCGGTCGGGCAGTCGGCCTTGCTCATAAGGGTATGCAGTATTGAATATGCGGTTTTTCCGCTCTCGGCAGCTACAAACTCATCAATGAATGGATACATAAACCTTTCTCCACTATCGGGTTTTGTAAGCTGGGAAAACCATAGTTTGGTACAATTCCTTGTTTCAAACAAAAAATGTATGGCTATTGATCTGGCGATACTGTTGAGAAGGTTTTCGCATTCTCCCAGGCTCTTCTTCATAAAGAATGAGTTGCTGAACTTATTCAAATGGCTGTAATTAACAGCCGGATAGGATGAAGGCCACAGTACTTTCCATGAAATGAAAGGAAGAGTGATTGCCTGCCCACAATCATGCCACTCGTTGGGCAATCTTGTAATGTTATCTGTTTGTCGGATCATAACGGCAACTTACAGGTTGTACACATAAGCCGGGATATCTTCGGCTTTCAGCTTCAGGGGCTCAGGGGAAATACTTTCGCTCCAGGGGACTCGACCGATGCTTGATTTTCTTCCGGGCGATTGAGACCTGTATTAAAATACAAAAGCTGTTATGATATAAAGATAATCTTTAGGGGGTAGCATAACCTTTCTGTCGGTGGATTTATGGATGGATGCCTCATCATTACGTATGAACAGACATTTGTAGCTCTGTATGTTGGTTTGGCACTGAGCCACAGCACATGCTCACTGAATCTGCCAACGAAAGCTGCAATCAGTCTATGGGTACATGGCAAAAACAATGATCGGTATCAGAAGATAACGGATACATTCAGTGATGGCGGGATGTATGCTCTGAGCATAAATGCCATGTATAATATGACTTACATTTTCTGAGGATCTCACTTCCTATGTGATTTCACGGCTTTTCTTTCTATATCTGGAAACGCTGTCTCTTTCCGTCAAACAGTTCTTTATCATTATCTTTATTGATAAAACGACGGATTGCTACAGTGGCTCTGATTTCAGCATTGCCTGCGGGCTTGATGGATAAAGCATTATCTGAACACTATGATCAATCGTGAGGTAGGCGTTGATATTGTCGATATCAGACGGATCAGAAGGTCGTATGAGAGGTACGGCGAGAAGTTTCTGCGGAGGGTGCTGACGGAGCATGAAATATCCTACTGCAAGACCAAGAAAGACATGATGCCGAGCGTGGCGGCACGGTTCGCGGCGAAAGAAGCGGTCTCGAAAGCGATAGGAAGCGGCATGTCAAGGGGATTTTCGTGGAAAAGTGTGGAAGTGGTGAACGATAAAAAGGGGAAGCCTCTGCTGAAAGTGCTCGATAGTCAATTCGGGATTGCAGATGAGCAAATCAGGGTTTCCTTGTCTCACAGCGGCGATTACGCGGTGGCATTCGTTCTGCTTGATCCGGAATCACGCGGCCCGGCATAGGGCTTTTGACGCTATCAGGTTAAACAGTGAAGGAGGCAGTTATGGAGTGCATGAAAGAGGTAACGATTCAGTGTCCCTATTGCGGCGCGTTGAATGAAGAGATGATTGATTGCTCGGTGGAACCTCCGGAAGAGTATATCGAGGATTGCGAGGTCTGCTGCAGTCCGATGCTGATAAGAGTTTTGTCTGTTGACGACGAAGTGCCGACAGTCGAGGCTCATCGCGAGAACGAATAAGGGGCGAATGAACAGCACGTACCGTATCCTGTTTTTGAGCCAGCCTTCCACAGGACATGTCAACACGCTGCTTACCATGGCCCTGCAGCTTCGTACTCAAGGGCACGATGTCCGTTTTTTATTGCCGGGGTCGAGGCTGCCTCACAGGGTGGTCCGGCCTGTGGCCGACAGGGTGAGAATGCTGCAGGCGGCAACCGATGTTCCCCGTTCCCTTGCAGGGTACGATCTTCCATTTGAGATACTCAACGTTCCGGTGACCGTTGGCCTGCAAAGCATTCTTCTTCCATATTTCACCGGATACAGGGAAACCCGCTATGCTTTCGACCTGATGAGCAAGGGCATCGGCTCCTATACGAGCGGCATACTCCACTATCTTGGAAAGCGCAGTTTTGACGTCCTGGTCAGTGATTTTGCTTTTCCGGCGAGCCATATCGCGTCGGAGATAGCGGGAATACCATGTGCGGTTGTCTTTCACAGCGGTCTGCCCTTTAAGGGAAGCGGAATTCCCCCTTTCGGCAGCGGTCTTCCTGTCGGCACTCAACCTTCTGCCATCTATAACCGCTGTGTTCTTCTCGAAAACAAATTTCTGAGCAGGCAGGACAAGCGAATCAATACCGTCAGACAGAGACTTGGACTGTCTCCTTTTCCGGCAGGGTATTTGCGCGAGCCTTACTCTCACTGGCTGAACCTTGTGGTCAGCTCTTCTGCTATCGAGGCGCCTCGCGACAATCTGACTGACAATACTTTTTTCGTCGGCCCCTGTTTCAGGAATCGGGCCGTGACCAGCAACGAATTTCCCTTCCACCGTTTGCGCGACGACAAGTTCAAGATTTATGTGTCGTTAGGGTCGGTGTTCAACAACAGGCCGGACGTGTTCCATACGATCATGTCCGGACTGGATCGGGAGGATTACCAGGTGATCGTCAGCGCCGGAAGTGCCTATAACAAATTTCGGGATAAGCGGATACCCGGCAATGTGCTGCTTTTTCCATGGGTGCCTCAGGTTTCAGTGTTGCCTGAGGTGGACATGGTTATCGGGCATGGCGGCAATAACAGCACCAACGAATCGCTCTCGGCGGGCAAACCTCTTGTTGTTTTGCCGATTGGAGGTGAACAGGGTGACAATGCCCGTCGCGTCGAGTATCTCGGGGTGGGCCTGAGGGTGAATTTACGCACGTTGACAGCACAGGAGATCGCCGATAAAGTTGAGCAGATACGAAAAACTCCGGGATTTCATACCCGTGCTGCGGAAATCAAACGGGAACTTGACAAAACTGATGGTGCCATGACGGCGTCAAAGCTTATTCAACGTCTTGCCGCAACAAAAAAACCGCTGAAACGGCCTTCTTCGATTCCCCTGACCATTACAATGGATCACCATGCCTCTCTGGATGCTGTCTGGGGTGTTTGACTGACTGCGGGAGCACCGGTCATTTTCCCCTGTCATCCTCTCAGGCAGGAATTACTGGAAAAGGGCACAAGTTATACCTATAAAAATTTTAAAATGAATGTATATTAACCTCAGAATTAATAGAGGTTTTCTAAAAACAGCAGTTGATCCCGGCTCAGTAAAATCTCTACCCAATGCCCCGTTTTCCCGGTTTGAGTTCATAAGTAATGTAGCAGGTCATCGGTGGAACCATTGGCCACGAGTTGTATGTTAACTATGAAAAATATACGTACTGTGCCTGAATACAACACGCTAAGGATTGACATGTTATCCTTGCGGTTACAATCATCGTGCAGCTGAGCCGGAAAAAAGGATAGCCGATGAAACAGGCAATAGCATGGAGAACCCTGATAAGTTTTTAATGGTTTAAGTATGCGCTGGTTGCTTTTCGACAAAATACTCGAAATGGACCCGGGTAAGAAAGCTGTTGGAGTACGATGCTTCTCCCGTTCCGAGCTGTTTTTCATGGACCATTTTCCGGGCTACCCGGTTGTCCCCGGTGTTCTCCAGATCGAAATGATCGCCCAGGTAGGCGGGAAATGTATTATGGAAGCGATTCCCGGCTTCCTGCCGGTGCTGACTTCTGTGAAAAGTGCTCAGTTCCGCCGCGCCATACAACCTGGCGACAGAGCCCTGATTCATGCTGAAGTGACACTGAGAAAGTCATATTCCATCGCCAACGGGTGGATAGAGGTCGATGGAAAGAAAGTCGCTTCTGCGGAAGTGATGTATGGACACGTGCCGATTCCGGCGGAAAAGGAGATACCGGGGACGGACTACTTGCCGGGCGGGAGAAAGGGTATATGAGCAAACTTATCTGGAGCAATGCCCTTGTCCCTGGGCCTGAAACGGTGGAGCAGCCCTTCAAGAGCGACTATTACGGGAATTTGCTCAGTATACCGAGGACAAAGGCATTGGCCATCGAGGAACGCAAGGCACCGCTTCCGGACAGGAAGGTCTACCGTTCCATGAGCAGAGCCGGTGTACTGCTGTCTCTTGTCTGCCTTGAAGGGAAAGGGGTAGTACAGCCTTTTCTCGATATATCGCCTTTCGATGTCGGGATTTATTGTGCCATCGAGAACGGGCCTGTAGAGCTCAGCTCTGTCGATACCCTGCTGAACGTGTCTCCTGAGGATTTTGCCGAAGAGTACAGAAAGCTGCGGAACCCGAAGCTGTTTCTCAGGCAGGTAACCAACCTGGCCCCTGCGCAGATGGCGATATTTCTCGGGATCATGGGCCCGCTGAATGTTTACAATCATAGTTCCTATGGCAGTTTACATGCTTTGGAGCAGGCAGAGATAGACATTGAGGAAGGCCGGGTCAAAGCCGCTGTTGTCTGCAGCGCCTTCGCTTTTGAAGATCCTCTTGTCCTTGAAAGGATTCACAGGAAGGATCTGAAAGAACGGGTGCTCTGTGAAGGGGCCGGCGTATGCCTGCTTACGCATGACGGTACGTTTACAGACTGGTATACCATGGATTATGAAGCTGACGGGTCATATTACGGCATAGGCCACCAGATTATAACGCAAACAATAACCAGGGGGAGGCATGATATCGGATAAGGAGCTTTTTGAAAAAGTGGAAGAGGCTGTTCGCGCCGTTCTCAATACTGAAGAGGGAGAGATTAAAAAAGAAAGCATGTTCAAAGCCGACCTCGATGCAGAAAGCATCGATTATCTCGATATCAGTTACGAGATAGAACAGAGGACCGGCCTCGAACTTGATTTTACCGAGGCACTGGAATATATCACTGACAGAAAAGGATCGGATATTACCGACATCTCTGTACAGGATGTGCTTGATTACATGAAGTATGCGCTGGAGAAGAAAGATGGCGGCAGCACATGATGCATGAGGTTGTTGTAACGCAGTACGGAATTGTATCCCCTATCGGCACGACAGTACCGGAGTTTGAGAAAAGAATGTTTGCCGGTGAATCGGGGATTGTTGATGTTCGTGGAACGCTTGTCGGCAGGAATTTCCCTGTTCCTTTCGGAGGCGTTGTCAACCATCTGGAGGTACCGACTGCTGAAGAGCTCGATATCGAGCACCGGGTACAGACCCATGGCGGAAGGTACTGTATGTATGCCTTTCACCAGGTTCTTGACAGGTTGCCGGAAAACCTGCCGATCGATGGTCTTGTTCATGGAACACCCGCCGGCATTTTTTTTGAATTTGTGCGGCATTCCCTCAGGGATTATGATCCCCAAAAACTCATTTGGGATGAGATCAGGGCGGAATGGGTCGTTGAGGTCATTGCTGAAAGGCTGAAAAAACAGGAACATGGATGGATACCTCCCCGTTACCAGATCACCGTCAACACTGCCTGTGCGGCTGGGAGCCAGGCTATAGGCATGGCTTACCGGTTTCTGCAGTCTGGCCGTATGAAAAGATGTCTCGTGACGGCCGTTGATGCAGGTGCCTGGGAAAGCCAGCTGATGAATTTTCATCTTCTTCATACGCT
>JAKSDB010000193.1 GCA_022360415.1 Chlorobiales bacterium | reverse complement strand
TGCTTGAAAGAATATCAAAAGTTGTTCGTATACTGGACGGAAAATTGTCAATCGACTGATTATCTCTCTCTGTGAATATTATCAAGCTTGCACATCTTTCCCTCAGAAACCTTTTTCGCAATGGCAGGAGGACATTGATTACCGTCCTGGTTTCTGCTGCCGGTTTTGCCGCACTGGCTATCCTTGCGGGCTACATGGATTTCAGCTTCTATGGTCTCAGGGAACTGACTATTTGCAAGGGATTTACAGCTGGGGGTGGTACCGGGCATGTACAGGTTTTTAACCGTGAGTCCCTGACGAAAGAAGAGCTTTATCCCATGCAGTTCGGGATCGAGGACAACGAGAAAATCCGGTCGGATATCGAGTCGATAGACAACGTTTCTTTTACCATGCCCAGGATTGAATTTAACGGACTCATATCGAACGGCGACAAGTCAATTTCTTTCCTTGGCCTGGGCGTTGAGCCTGACAAGGAGGCCGGACTGATTCAATACTGGAATTCGCTTGAGAAAATGTCTTTCAAGAACAATTTGAGTGATGAGGCATACGTGCAGCTTGAAAAAAAAGGCCCTAACAGTGTGCTGCTCGGTCAGCAGATGGCCAGAGCCCTGAATGCAGAGGCCGGTACCGATCTCATGCTCATGAGCACGACGGTAGACGGCGCGGTCAATGCAGTGGATGTAACCGTTGCAGGGATTATCCGGGGGGCCATGAAGGCGATAGACCGCCACTATCTTGTTGCTCCGGTGGAGACGGCGGAAAACCTTTTGCAGACGGACAGGGTCTCCAATATTGTCGTTGTCCTGAAACAGACGGAAGACACTGCCGTGACCAGCAGGATTATTGAAAAAAAGATCGCAGGCAGAAGCGGCCAGACTGTGTACTCGGTGATCCCATGGGACAGGCTTGCGGAATATTATTATTCGGTCAGGGACGTCTACAACATTATTTTCAGTTTTACGGGCATTATTGTTGTTGCCATTGTTTTTCTCAGCTGTGCCAACACCATGCTGATGGCCACCATGGAGCGGGTCAGGGAGATAGGAACACTCAAGGCAATAGGAGTTTCAAATTTCTGGATTTCACTGATGTTTCTGATCGAAGGTTTTATGATAGGGATTCTGGGCATTGCCGCCGGACTGGGTCTCAAATATATTTTTTCTGTCATTATCAACAGTTCCGGTTTCAGAATGCCGCCTCCTCCCGGTATGAGCGCGTCTTATCTGCTCAAGATTTTTCCCGCGTCCGAGTTTCTGCCCTGGATAGCCTTGCTCATACTGTTTTCGACCACCATGTCCGGTATGCTGACGCTGCTGAAGATCAGGAAAATTTCAATTGTCAATTCATTGACCCATGTATAAGGTTTCGAGATCGATTATCATTCCGGTCATGATCGTTCTGTTATTGGGAAGCCAGTTTCAGGAATCGTATTCCATGCCGTCCGGTTCAAAGGAGAGCGAAACACTTGCCGTAAATGTCGCGCCGAATGCCGGTGATGTTCTGAAAAAAGCCGATGCTGTCAGGGCTCCCTGGGGTGATTTTACCATGATTGCCGAGATTGCCTTTGAAAAACACGGCCAATTGAAAAAAGAGAAGTTTCGCGTATTCATAAAGGATTATCTTAAAACCCTTGTAAGTTATTTAGAACCTGCCAAACAACGGGGCAATATGCTTCTTATGGTAGGCGAAAATCTGTGGTACTATGTCAGCAACACCAAGCGTCCGATGCGGATAACCCCTATTCAGAAGCTTTCAGGCGGAACGTCGTACGGTGATATTACACGGTTAAGCTGGTCGGATGACTATATTCCTGAAATGGTCGGAGAGCAAAATGTCGAGGTGGGGGAGCAATCTTTCGATACATGGTTCTTGAAGCTGAAAGCAAAAACAAAAAGCGCTACCTATCATACGATAGATCTCTATGTAGAAAGAGAGAGTTTTTTCCCTCGCAAAGCTGTCGTGTACCTGCAGTCCGGAAAAAAAATGAAGACTATGTATTTTACAAAGTACCGGATCATGGCTGGAAAGATGATGAACACAAGGATCGATTTTATCGATCATCTCAGCTCCGACAGCGAAACGTCACTTGTTTTCAGTGCTGTCGATGTCAGGAAATTTCCGGACAGGTTTTTCCTCAAATCAAGCCTTTCTTCTCTTTACGGTGAAGTTGTGTATTGAGCGAGAGGCCGGGATAATATAAATGCCCGGGCAGGTTTCGTCTGTGTGAACTCAATAATCTTCAAGATCCTGGACAATGAAATACATGTTGCGTTTTTTTAAGGCCGACGGAGAGGGGAAGTTTCCGAGGTTTGTTCTCAAAAAAGCAGTGCAGGTATTGATTCTCCTGCAATGTTTTTGCAATGTGGGTTCACTCTGCGCCGAAGAAAGGCCGGGTTCAAACGTTTCCCCTTTTTCCTATTCCCTGCTTTTCAGGGGTGAAGGCGAATGGATCGATCAGGGGAATTCCCTTTTGAACCCTGTCAACATTCTTGAGCGAACCGGCGAGCGTTATGAAGGGTTCTTGCTTGGCAGCGCTCTGTATCGCGGGTTTGGGGGGACTGTGGAGACAGAGTTACGTCTCGGTTACGAATATCTTGCCTGGGAGTCGTTTGCCGTGTCGTTCGATGACGATGAGTTCAGCTCCGTTGTCAATCAGCTTTACTATCGAACGTCTTCTGAGTCCCTCTCTTTTGTGCTGGGGAGGAAGAAAGTGCGCTGGGGGGTAGGGTATTCCTATAGTCCTACTGATCTCATCACGCAGTTGAAGAACCCCGAGGACCCGAACGACAGGCTGAGCAGGGTTGAAGGCGCGGATCTTGTGCAGCTTTCTTATTTCAATGGCTCGGGGCAGCTCGACCTTGTGTATTTTCCTGATCTCGACTGGGACTTTGGAGACGATTTTATCGTGAAGAACCGGGGAGGGTTGCGGTGGTATCAATTTGTCGATCCTTTTGATCTGTCGTTTGTCGGAATGATCGACGATGACGGAGAGTGGGCTGCAGGGCTGAATACCTCGGTGGCAGTCGGCGACGCTCTCGAGCTTCATGCCGAATACCTTTATTCTTCCGAAAACAACCGCAGATATCCCGATACCGGAGCGAGCCCGGAGCAATTTCTCTATCCATACCTTCCTTCATCAGGGGACGGTGTTCATGATGTGGTGGTCGGCGGGCAGTATACGTTTGAAAACAACCTCAACCTGACCCTCGAGTATCTCTACAGGAGCTCAGGTTATTCAGACAGCGAGTTCGATGCCTATTACAATCATATCGCATGGCTCAACGACCAGTTTATGCTGCTGGTTGACAAAAGCCCGGCAATATCGGGGCTGGGTGAGGCTGCCATGAATTTCGTGACGCCCCAGCGAAACCATTACCTCTTTACAAGATTATATCATCCCGAACTGGTAAAATTCATTTCGTTTGAAATGTACAGTTATGTCGCGCTTG
>JAKSDB010000438.1 GCA_022360415.1 Chlorobiales bacterium | reverse complement strand
GGGGTTTTCGGGCCGACATGATGTACGGCACGGATGCTCAGAAGACCCAGGCGTTCGGACAGCCCACGGGTTGGGACACCGAATGGGACAACGGCGTGTACGGTTGGGCGATTCCGCAAGCCTACCTGGAACTGGCCCGCGGTGATTTCTCGGTCAAAGCCGGTCACTTCTATACGCTGGTGGGCTACGAAGTCGTGACCGCCCCGGACAACTTCTTCTACAGCCACGCCTTCACGATGTTCAACAGCGAGCCGTTCACCCACACCGGTGTGCTGGCGACCTACACCGGTTCGGACCTGGCTGAGTTCTACGCCGGCTACACGCTTGGTTGGGACACCGGCTTCGACCGTTACTCGCAGAACGGTACTTCCGGCAGCAACTGGCTGGGCGGCTTCAGCACCGATCTGACCAACGACATCACGATGACCTACATCAGCACGTTCGGCGACTTCGGTCGGCGGAACGATCCGGTGGCCAGCGGTTATCCGACGGCGATTACCGCCGGAGCGGACCTGGCCTACAGCCACAGCCTGGTGTTCGATGTCCAGCTCAACAACTGCATGAACTACGTCTTGCAGAGCGACCTGGTGAGCATTGATGAGGTTGATCACGAGCAGGTCGGCATCAACCAGTACTTGTTCTACACCATCAACGACTGCTGGACCGCCGGGGCCCGCTTCGAGTGGTTCGATGATGAAGACGGCCAACGCGTCGTGACCAACGCCGTGGGCGATTACTACGCTCTCACGTTGGGCCTCAACTACCGCCCGAACGCGAACCTTGTGATTCGTCCTGAGATTCGTTGGGATTGGTTCGACGACGATGCCACGGCGACGGCTTTGCCGTTCGACAACGGCACCGAGGATGAGCAGTTCTCCGGCGGTTTCGATTTCATCGTCACCTTCTAGTACTTGCTAACCGAGGGCAGAGCCCCTCAGTTTGCCTGGAGAATCGCACGCGAGCCAAGCTCGCGCACGGCCATGCGGTCGGACACGAACGCATGGTGACATGTTGCACTCCGCGTGAGGCCATCAGTCGAATTTCGACTGGTGGCCTTTCACGCTTTTGCTAGCGGGC
>JAKSDB010000183.1 GCA_022360415.1 Chlorobiales bacterium | reverse complement strand
GCTCTGTATGATTCCAGCAATCAGCTTATAGAAAACAGGGTGTTTAAGGACGCTTCCGAGTTTCAGGTAGTGGTCAGTATGCTCAGAAATGAAAAACCTCTGTGGTTCGACACAGAGGTACACCACCTCAGGACAGGGTCTGAGCCTGTAGGCGAAGGAGAAGATTAAACAGAAGATATGGAATAATCATCTACAGCTCTATTGCCTCAAGGTCGGGAAACCTTTTCCTGAAGAACAGATATTTGATAAAGCGCGCCTTGTAAAGATTGGGATCGTTCTTCTCGAGCCGGTGCATTTTTCCTGTTCTGGTAACCACATCAACCGTGTCGTCATCATTAACACCGATAACCTTCCAGAATTTATCAACTACATAATGGTACGTTTCGCCGTGCTCAAGGGGATAGACCTGTCGCGCGCGGGGGCCCGGCCTGGGAGAATTTTTCGGCTTTCTGTATATCACCGGATCTCCAATCTGAAATGACATTGTACTCTTTTTCTCCTCTACCGTTGTTGACAGATAGTTATAAATATATACATAATCACCCGGAACGGGCAGTGTATTTACATTTAATTCTAACAATTACAATCGTTAAAGTCAACTATTTCACAAGCAAAACACTTCAAATCAGTTTTTTTTCACGATTTCCTCTTCGAAATTAATTTTCAGCAACTCATTTTCCATTTCAGCGCCGGCAGTTTTGAGCGTTGCAAGCGCCTGTGGTAATACAAGGTTTCTGCGATGATTGCCGATACGAATGTTCAATTCATCTCCTTTCTTGGTAATCTGTATGCGATCCTTTTCTATTCCGGGCAGTGAAATTTTAAGGGTGTAACCGCTCTTATCCTGCTCGACCCGCATCGTGTTCTCCTTATAATATACCCGGGAAGGATCCTCCTCGCCATACAGCAGGTCCTTGAGCTTGTCAAGTGTTTCAAGGCCACATATCTCACGAGAATATAAAGGAACTTCCTTTACAGGAAGGGGGCTGAAGTTCTCATAAATGTCGTTTCGATAAATCCTCTGGTTTTCTTTCCAGTACTGGAAATACGGATCGGTCACTTCATCCGGAATAATCCTGTTGGCAATAATAAGGTCCGTTGAGATATCGTAAAGGCTGAGATAGGCATGCGCCCTGAGTGATTCGTTGAGCACCATTCGTTCAGGATTGGTGACAAGCCTCACCGTGGTAATGGTATTATCCTTAAGAATCTCCCCAAGCCTTTCGATTTTTTGATAAAACTCGTAGGGGACATCCATCATCTGCTTGTCAGGAAGTGAAAATCCGGCGATTGGCCTGAAAATCGGTTCGACGATCGGCCTGAGTGTTACCGCAACCTTTTCCAGAGGCTTGTAAAAACGACGCATATACCAGCCGGTAACTTCAGGAATGCTCAACAGGCGCAATGCCGTGCCCGTCGGGGCGGAGTCAATGATCAGCACATCGTAGTTCCCTTCCTTGTGATGGCGGAACACCCTCACAAGACCGAAAATCTCATCGGATCCCGGAAGGATAGCCAACTCTTCAGCCTGAACACCTTCAAGCCCTCTCGCCTGTAACACCTCGGTTATATAACGCTTTACCGATCCCCAGTTTTGTTCGAGCTCTTCGAGAACGTCGAGTTCGGCCCCCCAGAGGTTTTGACATACCTCTTTAGGCTCATGTCCGAGCTCGACGTCAAAGCTGTCGGCAAGTGAGTGAGCGGGATCCGTGCTCAGAACAAGGGTCTTGTAACCCAACTCGGCGCAGCGAAGCCCGGTAGCAGCTGCCATTGAAGTCTTTCCGACCCCTCCTTTTCCGGTCATCAGAATCAAACGCATATTTTTTCCTGTTTTACGTGTTCGGTTACGTGACAGATACACCGCATTTCTAATAACCCTATCGTGTCAACAATAGTTTAATCAGCCTGTCACAAACTGTCAACATGTACAGCTTCAATCACCTGACAACCACCACTCGCGGTTATGATTATACTTTTTTCTTATATTGTGCCGATAATCAGCATCGGTTTTTCAGGTATTTTATCGTAAAAAAATACCGTCTGTTCCCAGCGGACAACGTAGCTAACAAGCGGATCAGAACTCATCAAACTCGGGAAATATGGCTAACAGCAGACGAAATTCATTCGCCTTTCACTCTTTTATGGCTTTTTTTCTTCTCATTCATCTGAGCGGCTGTCAGACAAGCGCGAATTATACCTCCATTCAGACAGGAGTCTCCGCAGTACCTGTTTCAAGCGAGGTAAATACTCCTCTTCAGTTACAGCGCGATTCACTTGCGGCTCCCGATACGAAAAAAGAGCTCGGTAAACTGTTCATGGTAACGGAAGGAAAAGCGTCATACTACGCACACAGATTTCATGGCCGACTTACGGCAAACGGAGAACGGTTCAACATGCATGACCTTACCGCAGCACACAAATCATTGCCTTTCGGTTGTATGGTGCGTGTCACCAATTTGTCAAACGGTAAAAAGGTTCTTGTCAGGATCAACGACAGGGGACCGTATATCAAGGGAAGAATTATTGATCTTTCACTCAAAGCGGCAGAAGAGATTGACTTGCTGAAAAAAGGTGTCACGAATGTACGTATCGAGGTTTATGAAAGGAACTCGAAAACCTCGTAAGCATCTTCCGAAAACAACACCATTGCAAACTCCCGTGCAGCACAACAAGCACGGGAGCTTTTTTTTACCCGCCCATATACAGGGAAACACCAACAATGGCACTTAAATCCTCCGGAACGAGCCCAAACTCTGAATCACGTTCGCCCCAGAACTTTTTCAACCGAAAATAGACATCAAACGCATCCGAACCCTTGAAGGTCGGCGTAACCACAAAGAGCCCGCTGCCGTCTTCAAGCGCGACATAACTGTACATTTCAAACGAAATGAATTTTACCAGTTCGGGATGATATAATCTTGTAAAGAGGTAATGCTTTCGCTGGGGCGCCACGAAATTCATGGCAGCCTCACCCAGCCCTGATATTGCAGGGCTTTTGTCAACCAGCAACACAAACTGGTCGTTGAGCCATGCGATATGATTGTAATAGGCATCGAACTCACTGCCTGAATAACCTGAACTCCTGTAGAGATACTCGAGCGTCAGGTTGAGGTTGTTTTCAAACGTATACTGCCCTCCGACCACCACATCATGAACACCATCCCCTGATGAAGGAAGATATGGATAGAGAAATTGCTCCGGGTTCACTCCGGTATCGGGATACCTGCGGTTGTTTTCGGAAGAATAAAGGTATTCGGCATGAAGCTCGAGAGCGTCGCCGACTGCCACCGAAGTATTCAGCCCTGCAGCCCACTCTCCGTCATCATCGATCATTCCGACAAACGACAGATCAAAAGGATCGACAAGTTGATACCACCGCAACCCTCCCCGGTTCTTTACGATAAAATCGCCTCCAAAGTCCCAGTCGAGATCAGGAAAATACACAAGGTCGAGCTGCCCCGAGCCACTGAGATAAGAAAGCTGCGCAAGATCCGCGCCTTCAACCCTGCTCAGCCTGTCGTTCGGGTCCTCGGGGTTCTTCAACTGCGTGATGAGATCAGTAGGGCTATAGGAATACCCTACCCCCCAGCGCACTTTCTTCCTCCCCAGCACAAAAGAGAAGGGCTCAGAAGAGGTTCGATAGTAAAGCTGATTGACAACGGAACTGAACTCATCGTCATCGAACGACGCGGCAAACGACTCCCCGGCAAGATATTCGTAACCGAGACGTAACTCTGTTTCTACAATCCCCCCAAGCCCGCGATACAGAGCGCTGCCAAGCATGAACCCTTCATAACGCTCGCCGGTTCGTTCAAGAATGTTGACAGGGTTCAAAAGGGAATTACCCATATCGATCCATTCGCCTTCACCCCTGAGAAGCAGGGAGTAGGAAAAAGGGGAAACGTTTGAGTCCGGCCTTTCTTCGGCGCAGAGTGAATCCACTTTGCAGAAACATTGCAGGAGGATGAATACCAGCACTGCTTTTTTGAAGACAAACCTCTGGCCTGTCCCCTCTCCGCCGGCTTTAAAAAAACGCAACATGTATTTCATTGTCCAGGATCTTGAAGATTATTCAGTTTACACAGATGAAACCGCCCCGAGCTTTTATGTTGTCCCGTCCTCTCACTCAGTACACAACTTCACCGGAAAGAGAAGAAAGACTTGATTTGAGGAAAAACCTGTCCGGAGATTTCCTGACATCAACAGTACTGAAAACAAGCGATGTTTCGCTGTCGGAGCTGAGATGATCGACAAAATCGATCCTTGTGTTCATCATCTTTCCGGCCATGATCCCGTACTTTGTAAAATACATAGTCTTCATTTTTTTCCCGGACTGCAGGTACACGACAGCTTTGCGGGGGAAAAAACTCTCTTCCTCGACATAGAGATCTATCGTATGATAAGTGGCACTTTTTGTTTTTGCTTTCAGCTTCAAGAACCATGTATCGAAAGATTGCTCCCCGACCTTGACCTTTTGCTCTCCGACCATTTCAGGAATATAGTCATCCGACCAGCTTAACCGTGTAATATCACCGTACGATGTTCCGCCTGAAAGCTTCTGAATAGGGGTTATCCGCATCGGACGCTTGGTGTTGTTGACATAGTACCACAGATTTTCGCCTACCATAAGAAGCATATTGCCCCGTTGTTTGACAGGTTCTACATAGCTTACAAGGGTTTTAAGATAATCCTTTATGAATACGCGAAACTTCTCTTTTTTCAATTGGCCGTGTTTTTCAAAGGCAATCTCGGCAATCATGGTGAAATCACCCCAGGGAGCCCTGACAGCATCGGCTTTTTTCAGAATATCACCGGCATTCGGCGCAACATTTACGGCAAGTGTTTCGCTCTCCCTTGAACCGGACGGCATGGAATACGATTCCTGAAACCGGCTTCCCAGCAACAGGGTGATCATGACCGGAATGATAATCGATCTCGAAACCTTATACATGGGTCAATGAATTGACAATTGAAATTTTCCTGATCTTCAGCAGCGTCAGCATACCGGACATGGTGGTTGAAAACAATATGAGCAAGGCTATCCAAGGCAAAAACTCGGATGCGGGAAAGATCTTGAGCAGATAAGAAGAGCTCATGCCCGGAGGAGGCGGCATTCTGAAACCGGAGTTATTGATGATAACAGAAAAAACATACTTGCAACCCAGCCCGGCGGCAATGCCCAGAAGCCCTATCATAAAACCTTCGATCAGAAACATCAGTGAAATCCAGAAATTTGAAACTCCTATTGCCTTGAGTGTTCCTATCTCCCTGACCCGCTCCATGGTCGCCATCAGCATGGTGTTGGCACAGCTGAGAAAAACAATGGCAACAACAATAATACCCGTAAAACTGAAAATAATGTTGTAGACGTCCCTGACCGAATAATAATATTCCGCAAGCCTGTCCCATGGGATCACCGAGTACACAGTCTGGTCGCTTCTGCCTGTGATCTTATTCTCGATTAGTCTTCTGGTCACGGGGGTGTCTTCCGTCTGTTTCAGGACAACGACAATATTGGAGACCCTGTCCGTCTGCAGAAGGTTTTCCGCCGTCTCCACCGGAGCAACAAGATAGTGGCGGTCTATCGCCTTCATGGCCCCCCGGATAATCCCTGCGACGGTGACATCCACTGCATTGACCGCGCCGTCTACCGTCGTGCTCATGAGCATGAGATCGGTACCGGCCTCTGCATTATTCAGGGCTTTGGCCATCTGCTGACCGAGCAGCACACCGTTAGGGCCTTTTTTTCCAAGCTGCACGTATGCCTCATCACTCAAATTGCTCTTGAAAGACATTTTCCCGAGCGAATTCCAGTATTGAATCAGCCCGGCTTCTTTTTCCGGTTCAACACCCAGGCCAAGGAAAGAAATTGATTTGTCGCCGTTCGATATGAGCCCGTTAAATTCAATCCTGGGCATGGTAAAAGAAACGTTGTCTATTGACTCGATTTCCGACCGGATTTTCTCGTTGTCCTCGATCCCGAACTGCATGGGATAAAGCTCCTCTTTCGCCAGCGATTCACTGTTAAAAACCTGTACATGCCCGGTACCACCCGCGGCTGTAAATCCCTTGCAGATAGTCAGTTCCCTGAGACCATAGAAGCTGAAATCCATGTAGCCCGCAAGGATAGCCAGCGCGGCAAAACCGGCTGCAGAAACCAGGACGGTAATCAATGTCCTCCTGCCGTTGCGAAAAAGGTTTCTGAGGGAAAGATGTGCAAGCTTGATAATATTCACAGAGAGAGATAATCAGTCGATTGACAATTTTCCGTCCAGTATACGAACAACTTTTGATATTCTTTCAAGCACAACAATATCATGAGAGGCAACAAATACGGAAAGTCCCTCATCACTGTTCAGGTTAAGCAGGAGATCGAGAATATCCCCCCCTGTCTTACTGTCAAGGTTTGCAGTGGGTTCATCAGCGAGAATCAGCGAAGGATTGCCGACAATGGCCCTTGCAATTGCTACCCGTTGCTGCTGTCCTCCGGACATCTGCCTTGGATAG
>JAKSDB010000210.1 GCA_022360415.1 Chlorobiales bacterium | reverse complement strand
GTACGAGTTTCTGAAATGGGGACAGCAGGCATTTGATAATTTCCGCGTCGTTCCGCCGGGAACCGGGATCGTTCATCAGGTTAACCTCGAACATTTCGCGACAGTCGTCTGCCGGAGCGAGGGCGTGGTGTTTCCCGATTCTCTTGTCGGGACAGACAGCCATACAACCATGATTAACGGCCTCGGTGTTCTTGGCTGGGGGGTTGGGGGGATCGAGGCTGAAGCGGTCATGCTGGGCCAGCCTATCTATATGCTTCTGCCCGAAGTTGTCGGGTTCAAGGTGACCGGAGCCCTCGGTGAGCATGTCAATGCAACTGATCTGGTGCTTACCGTGACCGAAATTCTCCGCAATGAAGGGGTTGTCGGTACGTTTGTTGAATTTTTCGGCCCCGGCCTGAAAGGGCTTTCGCTACCGGACAGAGCAACTGTTGCCAATATGGCCCCGGAGTACGGTGCCACCGCCGGATTCTTCCCTGTCGACCGGGAGACGCTTGACTATCTCACCCTGACGAACCGCCATGAGCATTGTGAGCTGGTCGAACGCTACTGCAAGGCACAGGGATTGTGGCATGATGAGGGTGATGAGCCCTTTTTCAGCAGGGTGCTCGAACTTGATCTCGGGTCTGTCGGTACTTCTCTTGCCGGCCCGAAAAGGCCCCAGGACAGGATCGATTTTGCATCAATGCGCTTCCAGTGGAAAAGAGACCTGTCAACGGTGTACGCAAAGCCGTCGAATAATGACGGCAGCGCCATGTCTTTTGAAGGAGGAATACCTCGAGAGGAAGCGAAAGACCCCGGGCGACAGGGGATTGAGGTAACAATGGACGGGAACTCTTTTGTGCTCAACCACGGGGACGTCGTCATTGCCGCGATAACCTCATGTACCAACACCAGCAATCCGGCAGCGCTCGTCGCGGCTGCCCTTTTGGCGAGAGCCGCCCGTAAAAGGGGATTGAAAACCATGCCGTGGGTAAAAACTTCTTTTGCCCCTGGTTCCAGGGTCGTTATCGACTATTTGCGGGAAGCCGGTCTGATGGGAGATCTGGAAGCCCTCGGGTTCGCCAACGTCGGGTTCGGTTGCACAACCTGTATCGGGAACTCCGGCCCTCTGCCCGACCCGGTTGCCGAGGCTGTCCGCAAGGGCAACCTTGTTGTAGCAGGTGTTCTGTCCGGCAACAGAAATTTTGAAGGCAGAATCAATCCGCTTGTCAGGGCAAATTACCTTGCCAGTCCCCTGCTGGTCGTGGCATACGCTCTCGCCGGAACGGTAAATTTTGATTTTGAGAGAACACCTCTTGGCAATGATCCTAAAGGAGGTCAAATCTATCTCTGCGATCTCTGGCCGGAGGACAACGACGTTGAAAAACTGGTCGACACCATTATCAAACCTGACTATTTCAGGGAGCGTTACGCTGAAGTACACCGCGGCCCGGAACAATGGCGTTCGATTCAAACGGCTGAGAACGAACTGTATGCATGGGACCCTTCTTCCAGCTATATAAAGCAGCCGCCGTTCTTCCGGGGAATGAAAGAGCAGCCTGCCGACATTCAGCCTGTGGCAGGCGCCCGATGCCTTGCGCTGTTCGGCGACAGCGTCACGACCGACCACATCAGTCCTGCCGGGGCCATCCAGCCCGAACAGCCTGCAGGAAAATACCTTCTGGAACACGGTGTCGATGTCAAGGACTTCAACAGTTTCGGCTCGAGAAGGGGAAACCACGAGGTGATGATGCGCGGGACATTCGACAACATAAGGGTAAGGAACCGCCTCGCCCCCGGCAGGGAGGGTGGTTTTACCACCTTTTTTGCGGCCGAGGGCCAAACACCGGAGATCATGACAATTTTCGATGCTTCACTCAAATACCGTGAAGCGGGCGTTCCCCTGGTTGTCATTGCAGGAAAGGACTACGGCATGGGCAGCAGCCGCGACTGGGCTGCCAAAGGTACATGGATGCTCGGGGTACGCGCAGTCATTGCGGAAAGCTTTGAGCGAATACACCGTTCGAACCTTGTAGGGATGGGTGTGCTGCCGTTGCAGTTCCTGCCTGGTGAGTCAGCGGAATCACTCGGTCTTTCAGGCAGTGAAATTTTTGACATACCTCTTGACAATTCACTTGAACCCGGCACGCGCATACCAGTGGAAGCAAAAGATACCGGAAACGGAGAAACCAAAAGGCTCAGTGTCCTTTGCAGGATCGATTCCCCTGTCGAGGTTGATTACTACCGCAACGGCGGCATACTGCATTTCGTGCTGAGAAAACTGGCGGAGACCTGAACCGAGCCTCTCGGCCTACGCTGAATTCAGGAAGGTCTTCCCGACAATCCTGCGGATTTCCGGTCATTCCCTCGACAATCTGTTTTTCAGGAATTAATTTTCTTATATTTACCCTTCTATTAATAATTATTCCAGATAAAAGGAATCAAGCGCAGTGAAAGAAGGGGTTATGTATGCTCTTGTCTGATCTGAATGTCGGTGATAAAGCCGAAGTGACCGGCCTGACTGCCGAAGGCAGCATCAGGAGAAGGGTCCTCGATATGGGCCTTGTAAAGGGGACACGTTTCAAGGTGTTGCGTGTCGCACCGCTGGGCGACCCTATTGAAATTGTTTTTAAAGGCATACTTCTTACCCTGAGGAAAAAAGAAGCTGCCGGTATCGAGGTCGAGAAAACCGGAGAGGCTGGAGACCGCGTGCCAATGGGCGAACAAAAGCGCAGACACAGACACGGGAGTTAGCAGATGAGCAGGCTGAAAGAGATCAAGGTTGCGCTCGCCGGGAATCCGAACTGCGGCAAGTCATCCCTTTTCAACGCGTTGACCGGTTCACACCAGAGGGTGGGGAATTTTTCCGGTGTGACGATAGAAAAACATGAGGGGTATGTCGATTACAGGAACTACAGAATTCTGTTCGTCGATCTCCCCGGAACATACTCCCTGACTGCCTACTCTCCGGAGGAGCTGCTTACCAGAAACTACCTGATCGACGAAGCGCCGGATATGGTCGTCAATGTCGTTGAGGGCCCGAACCTTGAAAGGAACCTCCTCCTCACTACCCAGTTGATGGAGATGGAGGTGAACCTTCTGGTCGCACTCAACATGTACGACGAAGTGCAGTCGCAAGGCATCGATATAGACGTCAAGCAGCTCCAGCGCCTGCTCGGCTGCCATATTGTCCCCACATCGGCAAAGAAGAAACAGGGGCTTGATTCTCTCCTCGATCATGTTGTTCGGGTCTACGAAGGGGATATAGAGGTTAAGAAAAACAAGCGCGCGTTCAGGCCGGAGGTCGAAAACGCAGTCGATACGATCACCGAGCTGCTCGCCCATGAACCCGAGCTTGGCAGGCACAACCTTCGCTGGCTGGGAATCAAGCTGCTCGAGAACGATAAAGAAATTTACAATATTGTCCGACAGTACCCTGTCTGGGTCAAGGTCGAACTGGCCCTGCAGCAGGCCATGCAGGAAACAGAGAGGGTCTATACCACCGATCCTGAACTGAGTATTACCGAAGACCGCTACGCGTTTATACGCGGAGCGATGCAGGAATGCGTAAAGCATGCTCCGGGAAGAAAGCGCTCATTGACCGATTATATCGACAGTGTGGTTTTGAACAGGGTGCTCGGGATTCCGGTTTTTCTGTTTATCGTCTGGGTTATCTTCCACATGACATTCACGCTCGGAACCCCCCTGATGGACGGCCTCGACACCCTGTTCAGCATGCTTTCCGAAACAGTCGCCTCTCATCTGGCGAACGAAACGCTGCGCTCGGCCCTTGTCGACGGCGTCATTGCCGGTGTGGGAGGTGTTTTGATCTTTCTTCCAAATATCCTGCTGCTGTTTCTCGGCCTCTCTTTCCTGGAGGCATCCGGATATATGGCCCGGGCGGCATTCGTGGTCGACAAAGTCATGCACCGGTTCGGCCTGCATGGGAAGTCGTTCATACCGATGATTACCGGTTTCGGCTGCTCGATCCCTGCGATCATGGCGACAAGAACCCTGAAAAGCCCTTCAGACCGCCTGGCGACGATCATGATCATACCATTCATGAGCTGCGGGGCGAAACTGCCGGTCTACGTGCTGCTTGCCGGTGCTTTTTTCACGCCTGCCGCTGCGGCGAATGTCATGTTCGCTATCTACATGCTCGGCATTGTCGTAGGATTGTTATCGGCGCTGGCAATGAAAAAAACCATCCTGAAAAGCGAATCGGAACCCTTTGTCATGGAGCTGCCGCCCTATCGCTGGCCGAGCCTCCGGTCCGTCCTTCTACAGGCAATGCGGAAAGCCATGATGTACCTCAAAAAAGCAGGCACGATTATCCTGCTCGCGGTGCTCCTTATCTGGACGTTCAGCAACTACCCGAAAAACCCCGAACTCGATGCGGAACTCGACCGCCGGATTGCAGCGATAGAGCAAACCTCTGCCGATGAAGAGGAAAAAGAGCAGGCCATCATCGAGGCAGAAAACATCATCAGCGCCGAGCAGCTCGAATATTCAGTGGCAGGCAGGGCAGGAAAAATGCTCGAACCGTTCATACGTCCCCTCGGTTTTGACTGGAGGATCGGGATCGCGCTAGTCACAGGACTTGCGGCAAAAGAGGTCGTCGTCTCCACCATGGGAACAATCTATTCCCTTGGCGAGGCCGACGAGACATCGGTAGAACTGAAAACGATTCTCAAGAGAGACCCCGGTTTTAACCAGGCGACCGCACTGAGCCTCATGGTGTTTGTGCTGTTGTATATCCCTTGCGTAGCCGCTATCGGGGTGATGAGAAAAGAGATCGGGGAATGGAAGGCGGTTGCTTTCTACGGCGCCTACGCCGTTACCGTGGCATGGATATTTTCATTCATTACTTACCGTCTGGCTCAACTCCTGTTGTAAGAAGACCACCCGCCCCTCCGCTCCAACATTCCATCCGCTCCGTTTTCTCAGCCGCAACTGCTTTCGTGTAATAATAAAATCGCCCTGCACAATAAATTAATTTCAACGAACATAGCATCCCGTTCCGGATTCTGACTTCCGGCACCTGACTTCACGTAGCAAGGGGTGCCGTTATACATTGTTGCGTAGCAAGTGTATAGCGGCACCTTCACACCTTCCCGACCGGTGCTATGTAGATCGTAAACTCCTCCTCCCCGTCAACCCCGAGCAACCGGTCGCATTCGGTCTGGTCGTAGGCGGCTATGGCGCAGGTTCCCGCGCCGAGGGCGGTGCAGGCGAGGTAGAGGTTCTGGCAGACGTGCCCGGCGTCGAGGGCGATCACCTTGTGGGCCGCCAGGCCATAGCGCCACTCCATGCGCTCAGGGATTGTTGTCCAGAAAAAGGTTGCCGCGGCTCCGGCGACAAAACGCTGACCCATACATGCGTATGCCGACCTGATCCCTATCTTCTCGTCGAGACAGAGCTGCAAGAGCTGATGCTCGATCGGCAGGTAGCGATAAAGGCCGGCTGACAAGCCGTTTACGTTGTTTGCTGCGATGTATGTCTCGAACGAATGCCGCGCCCCGGCGGAAGGCACGGTGCGCAAGGCGCACTCTTCGCTCAGCACACGGCGCACCCCTTGCGTCGCCCAGAGCAGAGCGGAAAGCTCATCGAGACCAAGAGCTGCTGCCGTGTAAAAGCGCACGCTCTCCCGTCTTGCAATTGCATCGGCGACCGGTACTGTACAGAGTTTCTTCAATGATTTGGGCCCATCCGGCAGATCGACACGAACTGCATCTTCGGGACAAGGTTTTTGCAACGGCGGGGCAGGAAGCCTGCGGCTCTGGGCTGTTTGCGTAAAATCGACTTCCCGACGGATGCTGTCTTTGAGGAAGCGGCGATACTGCTTTTGCTTTTTATCCGGCTTTTCAGTTGAATCCATGCTCCATCTCCGGTTCTTGTGAGCGACACTCGAGAAGAGTCCGATGGTTTTTGAATTTGTCGTTCGATATATCGGTGAGGTGCCTCTACCTCGGCAAACGGACGTTTGATGACAACTGAACGTTCTACCCGCATGATGCACTCTTTTTTTCTCTCAACAGGCAAGCTGAGCCAATAATTCCTTAACAATAAACCGTCAAAAAAGCTATTGAGCCAACAAGCCGTCCAGCCTACTGAACAGTTCACCAAATCAACAATCCCTTAAACCGTTCTTCTGAAGCAGGCCAGCGTCTCGATATGACTGGTATGCGGAAACATGTCGACCGGCTGTACTTCATCAAGCCGGTAGCCGGCAGCGCAAATTTCTTTTGCGTCCCGCGCGAGGTTGGCCGGGTTGCAGCTGACATAGACGATTGTTTGAGGCTGGAGCCGGACCATTGTCTTGAGTGCCTTCGGATGCATGCCCGCCCTCGGCGGGTCGGTGACGATCACCCTGGGAAAACCGAACTCCTCGAGCGTACCGAGCAGGGTATGAAAATCCTTCAGATCCACTTCGTAAAACGAGGCGTTTGTAATAGCGTTGCAAGACGCGTTTTCTTCGGCATCGGAGAGTGAACTCTCGACGACTTCAAGCCCGACCGCACGGCGACAGCGCCCGGCCAGATAGAGGGTAATGGTACCGGTCCCGCAGTACAGGTCATAGACCGTGTCTTCCTCCCTTAGTCCGGCCATGTTCATGATGCCCTCATAGAGGGTTTCGGCCTGTCTTGTGTTGGTCTGGAAAAAGGAGTTGGCGGAAATCCTGAACTCGAGATCTCCGATCCTCTCCCGGATAACTCCTTCACCATGAACGAGATACTCTTTTTCACCGGTGGCAACCGTGTTCCTGCGTGTGGTAACGTTGTTGACGATGGTCATCTTCTGTCGAGGCATTTCGGAAAGAAGCCTGTCCCGGTATGAATCCATGAGCCCGGCATCATGCCATGAAGTGACCACGTTAACCATGAGCTGCTCCTGCTCCTCGCTGTAGCGCAGCACGAGGTTTCTTAAAAAGCCTTCATGCTCTTTTACCGCATAGGGCGAAAAACCCTGTTCAAGGGCCAGTTCCCTGGTTACGGCAAGCGCTGTGTTCATGCACTCCTTTGCAAGGTAGCAGCGGTCGATTTCAAGCACTTTCTCGAAATTTCCGGGGGCATGAAATCCGAGCGCGAAATCCTTCGGCTTTTCGAGGACATCCTGCTCCAGCTCTTCCGGCATCAGGTAGCGTTTGCTTGAGCAGGAAAATTCAACCTTGTTCCGGTACTGTGTTATTTCCGGAGCCGGAACAACCGGGTTCACGGCCAATCCCTGCACCCCGCCGATATGCAGAAGCGCATCGTACACCTTCTTCTGTTTGTACCGAAGCTGTGCGTCATAGTTTACATGCATCCACTTGCAGCCGCCGCACACTCCGAACACCGGACATTCGGGCTCAACCCTGTCCCGTGAGAGAAAGAGAACTTCGTCAAGCACCGTCTCGATATAGGTCTGGCGGACCTTTTTGACAGTTGCAGATATCCTGTCCCCTACGGCCAGCATTCCCCGTACAAGAACCCCGGTGCCGTTTTCCAGCCTCCCGAAACACTGGTCTTTTTCAGCGATATCGGAGATGGTCAGCTCTACCGCATCTCCTTTTGAATAATAATCCCTCAGGCTGTATTTCTTCATTCCCCTTTTCCCGCCGTTAACAAAGCCGCCCCGACCACGCCGGCACTGTCTCCCAGCGCCGGGCGCACAACAGGAATGTCGAGAGAGCCGTTGAAGAGATGTTTTTCAATTTCACTTTTTGCAACGGGGGAGTAAAGCTCCTCTACATTGCCGACACCGCCGCCGATAATCATGATGTGAGGGTCAAGAATATTGATTACCTGGGCAATCGCATTGCCGAAACCGCTCACTAAACGCTCGATGGTTTCAGCTGCTGCCCGGTCGGTTCCTGTCGTCGCAGCGATCTCTTTGAGAGATTTCCACATTCCTCCCGACCGGATGGTGTAGAATCGTTCAAGTGAAGGTCCCGACAAAACAGTTTCCACGCACCCTCTCCTCCCACAGTAGCATCTATCCCCGTCCGGCAGCAGCTCATTATGCCCCCATTCTCCGGCAATACCGTGCGCTCCGTGAATCACCCTATCGCCGCACACAATCCCGCCGCCAACCCCTGTGCCGAGAATAATGCCAAAGGCAACGTCGGCACCCTGCCGCATAATCTCTCTCCCTGCTCCGAAAAGCGATTCGGCAAGCGTGAAACAGTTTGCGTCATTATCGAGCGTGACACCTGTCTTCAGTTGCTCCTGCAAGTCCGAATGCAGAGGGTTGCCGTTCAGACAGACGGTGTTGGAGTTTTTCAACAAGCCGGTTTCGCTGTCAAGTCTGCCAGGAGACCCGATACCTATGTTGTCCGGCAGCGGGGAATCGATTTCCGCAGCCATCATGTGCACAAGCTTGTCCACGCGCGAAAGAATATGGTCGTACCCCCCGGATGCTTCTGTCGGGATCCGCAGACGCAACAGCGGTGCTTTTTTCTCATCGAGGACGGTTCCCTCGATTTTCGTTCCTCCAATATCTATGCCCCAGTACTGTGCCATTGCCGCTTGATGCTGGATTGCTTATTCATGGTCCGGGCTAAGACAGTATATAAAATCCTGTACTGAAAGGAAATGCGGCGCAGAGCAGAAAGTTTCTGTGAACTGTGGATCGGCAGTGCGTGGGGGCCCTCTCAAGCGGTTGTCGTCCCCCCTGTAACAGCGATATCAGCGTTTTTTCCCGCTTTTCTTCTTTTTCGGCGGTTTCTGGGCAGGTTTCGCCGGGGTTATATCCGGAAGGTCTTCCGTGGAGGTGGTTTTATTGATGTAGAAGGTCTGTATGATACTGAAGACGTTGAACATCAGGTAATAGAGCCCGAGCCCTGAAGGAAGGTTGTTGAAGAAAAGCAGCATCATGACCGGGAAAATATACATCATGATCTTCATCTGCTCATTTGTCTGCGTAGTCGGGGTTATTTTCTGCTGCAGATAGACCGCTCCGCCCATAAGAATCGGAAACAGGGCAATATGGTCACCATAGAGCGGGATACTGAAACCCAGATCGAGAATGGAATCAGGCAAAGAAAGGTCTTTTGCCCAGAGAAATGATTGCTGTCTCAGCTCTATGGAAGAACGGAAAACATAGAACATGGCAAAAAGAAGGGGCATCTGGATCAGGACAGGAAGGCACCCGCCGAGCGGGTTCACTCCTGCTTCCTTATAAATTCGCCCAAGTTCGGACTGCATTTTCTGGGGGTTGTCCTTGTACTTCTCCTGCAGCTCCTTCATCATCGGCTGCAGCGCGGCCATTTTTTTCATCGATTTGGTAGAAGCCATGGTCAGCGGGTAGGTAACAAGCTTGATCAGCAGGGCAAAAGTGATGATAATCAGGCCGTAATTGCTGGTGAACTTGTTGAGCAGATTGAAAATCGGCAGAATGACGAACTCTGCAAACGGTCTGGTCAGCCAGTCCCACCCGAAATCCATAATCTTTTCAAGGTTCACATCCAGGGAATGCAGAACGTTGTAATCAATCGGCCCGACATAGAGCCGCAAGGATTCCTTATGGGCGTTTTCGCCGGCAGGAAGCTTGTATTTCAGCGCGGCAGTGTAGTCTTCAAACTTTTCTCCCGCTTGATGGCTCCCCCCGAGATAGACACCTTCGGTAGGCGAGGAGGAGATCAGCGCCGCGACAAAGTATTTTGTTCTCACGGAAATCCATTTTGCAACTCCCGACTGCTCCTCACGATAGTCCTTTGATGGATCACTTGCATCGAGTTTCAGGATACTTCCCCCCATATAGGCCGATGCCCATGAATTATGCGCTTCGTCTTCGGCGTTTTTCTCGGAATGTGAAAGTCCTCCGTCCCATTCAATCTGGTATTCATTGCCCGGCAGCATGCCGTCAAAACCCGTCATCTGGACATCATAACCGATCGCATAGGTGTCGCCGGTAAACGTATAAGCGACGGCAATACTCCTTCCGGCACCCACGTCGAGCCTGTATGTCAGGGAGTATGACTGGTCACCTGTAATGGAAATCTCGTTCCGTTTATCAGAAGCTGTAAAATACAGGTCTCTTGTATCGATTTTCTTGCCGTCGCGGGTCTGAAAGAAGAGAGACAACGCTCCGCTGTCACCATTCTTCACAAGATCAAACGGCTCCCTGTCCGAATTGAAATGCTCTTTCAACACCATTGACTTGAGGGTGGCCCCACGGGAAGAAAACACTGCGGTGAAAAACTCGTTGTCGACAGTGATAAGCGTCTCTTTCCCCTCCGCGACAACGGCAAATTCACCGAAACTGTCAACACTCCCTTCGTCCTGTGTGACCGGCGCCGATGTCTTTCCTTCATCTTGCGCTTCCTTGAGCTCAGTTACATCGTCACCTGCCATATCATGAACCGGCTTTCTTTCCGGAGCCATAAACTGCATCCAGACAATCATGATCAGACCTATCAATACAAGCCCTATAACAGAATTTTTATCCATTATCTCCCTTCTTTTGAGTTTAATTTTTCGCCGCTCAAGGGCACCGGATCATAGCCCCCTTTGGACAAAGGATTGCACCGCAGTACGCGCCATAGCGACAACCACAACGCATAAAAGAAATTATGCGTACTGAACGCTTCCAGAGCGTAGCTTGAACAGGTAGGATAAAAACGGCAGGACGGGCCCAACAGGGGGGAAATGTATGTCCGGTAAAACCTGATAAGAAGAATCGGCCCCTTGTTTATCATTTTCCAGACAGCATTGAGTTCCATGATGCTCTTTTGCTAATAATCATAGTAGCCTGAATAAACAACGATCAGGCACAATACACACCTCACCCGGGAGACAAGCTTCGAATAGTTTCCAGCAGGGTCTTTATTTCCTCCCTGAATCCATGCGATGACGGCAAGGTCTTGTATCGTCCTGTATATACAAATGCGATACAGAGTGTTCTGCTTCCTTTTCCCCTGTATTTGGCTGCGCATTCCACAGCAAGCTGCTTCTCATGCCTGTATGCCTCTTTCATCAGACGTTTGATCCTGTTGCGGTCAACAGCATCAGGAGTGTTTTTTCTACCGGCGACAAAAAGAACCTTCGGCAGGGAAAGGCTTCCTTCACGCTCCATCTCAAGGGGTGTGAACAACGCCTTGATAAATTTCCCCCTGAAGCTGCGCGCTGAACTGAAAAGCTTCGATACCGCTGCACTGCCTCTGAGTATCTCATACTTTTTTAACGAATGCTCACGGGCTCTATCCACAATGACACTGAACGGCTAATCATCCAGCCTACTTTTTGCGCGTGCCCATATCACTGCTGACGCTGAGCGAATGGCGCCCTTTCGCCCTTCGTGAAGCAAGGATTCTGCGACCGTTTTTCGTTGCCATGCGCTGGCGGAAACCGTGCTTGTTCCTTCTCTTTCTATTATGTGGCTGAAAAGTTCTTTTCATGGTAAAACACCCCTCATTGTTCTCATAGATCATTCTAAAATACAAGGCATTGAATTTAGCATAATCATCATTGAAATCCAACCGGAGGTCATGGCTTTTCGGGTTTCTTTATGGAAGAGATATCCGCAATGTTGATAACTTGTGGACAAAAAAAATTTGCCCCCCGAAAGCCGCTAAATACTTGACCACAAAAACAATGAACAGATGTTGACAACCAAAACAGGCCTGTGCGCCAACCCCTTACAAAAAAACACATTAACCTGTTGATAACCTTGGCCTGTTATACGCCTCGACCAACTCGTTCTTTTCGCCCTGCGATTTGTTTTTTGTCAACCGAAAAATGTAATTTATGAACAATGAATGTTGATGGCCACTTACAGAAACAGCTTGTTCACATCCCTAATGTTACATATTCATGTCATCTCAACCCCTAAAGAAAGTACAGGAACATCCATCGCACAACAGCAACGGCACGGGAACAGGAGCAGCAGAGACAGTATGGAGCACCTGCCTTGACGTTCTTAAAAAGAAGCTTAACAACCAGGAATTCAAGACATGGTTTGCACCGATTACTCCTTTACAGTTTTCAGACAATGAATTGACAATAGAGGTACCGAGCCAGTTTTTTTACGAATGGATCGAAGAGAACTATTCGGCTCAGCTGAAACAGGTCCTCAAAGAAATTCTCGGTTCCGAAGGAAAGCTGATGTATTCGATCGTCATGGATAAATCACAGAGCTATCCCGTCACGATCGAGCTCCCCCATCAGAATATCACCAAAGCCGAATCCCGTGAGAACGGCAGCTCTGCAAAGGCCAATGTTTCTTCAGACAGGGACTTTCTGGAACGGTACCGCACCAAGTTCGAGAGCCATCTCAATCCCAAATATACTTTCGATACGCTGATTCGCGGTGACTGCAACTCACTGGCGTTTGCGGCCTCCAAATCCGTATCGCAGAACCCCGGGCAGAACGCTTTCAATCCCCTTGTTATCTATGGGGGCGTAGGGCTGGGGAAAACCCATATGACACAGGCAATTGGGAACCATGTCCGTGAAAACAGCATTTCCGAGTATGTTCTCTATGTCTCGAGCGAGAAGTTTGCCGTCGATTTCGTCAATGCTATCCAGAACGGAAATATTCAGGAATTTTCGGCATTTTACAGAAAAGTCGACGTCCTGATTATAGACGACATACAGTTTTTTGCCGGCAAGGAAAAAACACAGGAAGAAATTTTTCACATTTTTAATACCCTTCACCAGGCAAACAAGCAGATCATTCTCTCATCCGATAGGCCGATAAAGGAGATCAGGGGGATTGAAGACCGGCTTATCTCACGATTCAACTGGGGTCTTTCAGCCGATATTCAACCTCCGGATTATGAAACAAGAAAAGCGATTATCCAAAGCAAGCTTGAACAAAACGGCGTAACGTTTGACGCAAATGTTATTGAATTCATCGCAACAAATGTTACACAGAATGTCAGAGACCTCGAAGGTTGTATTGTCAAGCTGCTTGCCGCTCACTCCCTCTTTAACAGGGAAATCGACCTCGCTTTTACAAAAGCCACCCTTAAAGATATTATCAGAACCCCGTCCAGACAGCTGAGCCTGGAAACAATTGAAAAAGCTATTTGTTCATATTTTTCCATTACTCCCAATGATCTCAAAGGAAAATCCAAGAAAAAAGAGATTGCTGCCGGCAGACAGATTGCAATGTATCTAAGCAAGGAGCTGACCGACTCCTCACTGAAAACCATCGGTCTCCATTTCGGGGGGAGAGATCATTCAACGGTGATTCACGGGTATAATACCGTGTATAAAAAAGTGGAAAGTTCCACAGAAATGAGAAGTCATGTTGAAGAGTTGAAGAAGCGTATAGAGATCATGTCTATATAGCAATGGCCCAGAGCGGAGCATCCTGTTCCGAAAATTTTGTTGCAGAAAAGGTGCTGAATCATAGTCCCGCTCAACACCTCAGACTCTTGTCAAGGAAGAGTGGTACAGTATACCTTTTTCACGTTTACCATGTGCATAACCTGTAAACAATCTGTTTATTAACCGCTAAAGAGAGTAGTACCTGTCAACACACTGAAAAGAAAAAAGAGGAACTGTGAGCGGGAGTGTGTATAAATTAAATAGATGTCAACATGTTATCAACATATATCAGCATGGGTCAAAAAAAATAAAGCATTATAAAACATGAACTTAAAATCATTCCTATTGAATAATCCAGATTTCCACACACTCAATAACATCAACAGAAATTAATTTCTTAATAAATAAACTACAGTAGACAATGAAATTTTCTACCTCGATAAAGCATTTTCAGGATGCCGTCAACCGGGTTACCCAGGCCATTCCCAGCAAGGTACTTGATCCAAGGTACGAGAACCTCCACCTGACTCTCGATAAAAAGAATCTTACACTTTTTGCAACCGATGGAGAAATGTCAATCACGGCATCAGCGGATGTTGAGTCGGGTGATGAAGGAAACCTGGGTGTAAAAGCCCGAACGATACTGGACTTTCTCAGAAGCATGTACGACACCGGCGTAAGCTTTGAGGTAGAACGCCAACAGATGAGCGAACAGGGAATCGTCAATATCGAGACAGATAAAGGGCGCTATAAAATTCCCTGTACCTTTGAGAGTAAATCGGAAAGACAGGATAAAACATTCGACATCGAGTTTGATCTAGAGGCCAAGGATTTGCTCAATATCATCCATAAAACAGTTTTTGCATGCAGTATGGATGGAATGAGGCCGGCAATGATGGGAGTGTTGTTTGAAATAGAAAAGAACACCCTCACGGCGGTTTCCACTGACGGTCATCGTCTTGTGCGGCTCAGAAAATCATGCGATGTCTCGCAACAGGAAAAACAGAAAGTTGTGATTCCGGCAAGAGTGTTGTCGGTATTGCAGAAGCTGGTCAGTGAAGGTGCTGTTACCGTGTCCATCGATTCGACAAATAAATCCATTCGCTTTTCTGCAGATAATATAATTCTCGATGCAGCTCTGATTGTCGAGCAGTATCCGAATTATGAAGCGGTCATCCCACTTGAAAACGACAAGAAAATGATCGTAGACAGAGCTTTGTTCTACGATTCGGTAAAAAGAGTAGGTCGATTTTCAAGTATAGGTGATATCAGGTTT
>JAKSDB010000440.1 GCA_022360415.1 Chlorobiales bacterium | reverse complement strand
GGAGAGTGAAAGGCTCCCGATACGACAAGCTCCTTTGCCATCCTTGCCCCCATGGAAGGTGCGAGCTCAACCGCTTTTCTTACGGCATCGATGTCTCCCGAAATAACAGTCTGTCCAGGAGAATTGAAATTTGCTGCCTGAACGATGCCGGAGGGCCGGGCCTTTTCAAGAAGATACTCAAGAGCCTCGTTGTTCATTCCTATTATCGCCGCCATGGTGCCAGGGTTCACCCTTCCGGCATTCTGCATCAGTTTTCCCCTTTTAGAGACGATCCGGAGCGTGTCTTCAAAGCGCATGGCGCCGGCATAGCACAGGGCGGTATATTCGCCAAGACTGTGTCCGGCTGTCATGCCTGTCTGTGTGTCGCCAAGAATGGAGGCAGCACAGATGCTGTGAAGAAAAATTGCAGGCTGGGTATACTCTGTTTGGCGGAGAACTTCCTCGCTGCCGTTGAACATGATGTCGGTGATGGAATATCCGAGAATTGAGTCTGCCCGGTCCATCAGTTTGCGGGCATCGGGGTGCGTGCTGTAAAGGTCTTTGGCCATGCCGCAATACTGCGAGCCCTGGCCGGGGAATATAAATGCTTTCATGAAAAGTTCTTTCAGTTACAAATAAGCTACACCCATGTAAGGTAAATCCCGCCCCAAGTGTACCCTGCACCGAAACTGACCAGAATAAGGCTGCTGCCTCTATGGAGTTTGCCAGCCTCATCAAGCTCGGCGATACAGATCGGTATTGTTGCGGCGGAAGTGTTGCCGTAACGGTCGATATTCACAGCGACATGTTCAAGCCCGATGCCCATACGTTCGGCGGTTGCCTGAATGATTCTGTGGTTTGCCTGATGTGGTATGAGGAAATCTATGTCTTTAGCGGAAAGATTGTTTCGGGTCATGATTTCAAGAGCAACGTCAGCCATGGCAACAACCGCGGACTTGAATACCTGCCGTCCGTCCTGCTGGAGGTAATGCAGCTTCTGATCAACTGTTTCATGGCTTGTAGGATGCAGACTTCCGCCTCCGGGCATGCAGAGATTGTCGCACCCTTTTCCGTCCGAATACAGTCTTGCGTCGAGCACTCCATGTTCCTCATCCGTTCCCGGTTCGATCAGGACGCCTGCAGCACCGTCACCGAAAAGGACACAGGTTGTTCTGTCGGTATAATCCATAACGGCGGACATTTTTTCTCCACCGATAACCAGTACTTTTTTGTGAGTCCCCGCCGCGATGAACTGCGCCCCGGTATGCAAGGCATAGATAAAACCGGAACACGCTCCCGACAGGTCGAATGCCCAGGCATTCGATGCACTGATGTTTTTCTGGACAAGGCATGCCGTCGAGGGAAATATCATATCGGGGCTCATGGTCGCGACGATGATGAGATCTATGTCATCAGCGGTGATTCCCCTTTTTTCAATGAGCTTCCGTGCAACCTCGCTGCACATGAATGATGTGGCTTTTTCAGGATCCTTCAATATCCTGCGTTCACGAATTCCGGTACGTGTACGAATCCACTCGTCATTTGTATCGAGAATCTGCTCAAGGTCATGGTTGTTCAGAACACTATCGGGAAGATACTTTGCGGTCGAGGTGATTACTGCTTTCATAAATGCTGGCGTTAAAATCTGAAGGAATTCTTCAGGACTATACTGAAGCTGGTTCCCTTGCGGACATGACCATGATTTTCCTGTAAAATGCCTGTTTTGTTATGCCAAAGCTTCGGCAATATGCTGGTTTACTTTTTTCTCGATCATGTGTTCAGCCATGAAGATCATGTTCATGATCGCCTTTTCAGAAGAGCGTCCGTGGCCAACAATGGAGATGCCGTCTACACCGAGAAACGGAACCCCGCCGAATTTTTCCACATCAAACGGCTGGAACATGGCTTTGAAGGTTTTTCCGGTAAGTTCGGCAGCTTTAAGGTCGAGCTGGCCGGAGGCGACAAGTTTTTCAATGGAAGGTTTGAAGATGGAGCTGAGAAAGTGAGGGATGCTTTCCCCGAACTTCAACAGGGTGTTGCCTACAAGACCGTCACACACTATTATAGATGCCTTGGAAGAAAGGATGTCGTTCCCTTCTATGTTACCGATAAAATTGATCTTCTTTTTGCTGTTCGCTTCCCTGAGAAGGTTATATGTCTGTTTCAGGTAGTCGGGGCCCTTGTTTTCCTCTTCTCCGATGTTCAAAAGGCCGGTGAGGGGGGTGTCCATGCCAGCGGCATCACGCTGGTAAATGGTCAGCATTTCTGCGAACTGGACCAGATGCTCAGGTTTGCAGTCAACATTAGCTCCGACATCGACAACGTTCGTCAACCCGGGAGCAAGTCTTGGAAAGTAAGCGGCGATGGTGGGTCGAAGGACACCCGGAATACGCCCGAGAATAAACAGTGACGCAGCCATAAGGGCTCCGGTATTGCCCGCACTGACAAATCCGTCAGCCTTTTTTTCCTTGCACAACATAAGACCCCGGACGAGCGACGAATTTTGTTTGGTTTTCACGGCAATAGCCGGAATGTCATTCATTGTTATCACTTCCGGAGCGTGCATGAATCGCAGGTTCAGACCCTGTATATCATGCCGGTCGAGAAGAGGTTCGACCTTGTCATTCTGGCCGATCAACAGTACTTCCAGCCTGTTTCCCGTATCCCTGAGAGTCTGGATCGTTCCTTCGACAACGCAATCAGGGGCATTGTCTCCTCCCATCGCGTCAACGGCAATTGTCAGCATCTTGGAGTCCGGTTATGTTATGCTCAAGTGTTTGACGTTTTGTTTGTTACCGCTCTGCCACGGTAATGGCCGCAATGGCGGCATGCGCGGTGAGGAAGTGTCGGTTCGCCACAATTCGGGCATATTACGGTTGCAACAGCTTTACTGCGTGCTGTAAACTGTGCTCGCCTTTTATCCCGTCTTGATTTTGAGACTTTCGATTTAGGTGTCGCCATAACGATACTTGCTTATTACAAATTTCTTAATGATACTTATTCTTCAATTTTTCCAGCGATTCTTGCCAAGGGCTCTTTGCTCCATGTTTCTCTTCGGAGTGTTCCGCGTCGTCTTCACGATACATCGAGCATTCAGGGTTTTCGGTGCAAACAGTTTTCAATGGCTTCGAGAGAAGCAGGGTTTCACGTACATCTTCAGTAAGATCAATAACGGATGCGTTTCTGTCAAGCACCCGATAATTTTCTTCCTGCTCTTCTATGTTGCCTTCAGGTTCGCCGAAAACAAAGAAAACCCGGTACGTTCCTGCTGCTTCTTTTTTCAGAGGGGCCAGGCAGATATCGCAGCTCAATTCCGCAAAAGTTTTCGTTTCAATATCAACGGCAATTTCGCTGTCGGTCTTGTTTGCAACTACCTTTACATGGATATCATTGCAGAACCCGGGTTCACCAAGTTCAGGGTTTTTGAAATCCGAAGCTTTACAGATAAACTCATACTCATACACACCTTCGCCCGATCCGGAGATCCGTATCTCAATCACTCCCTTTTCCCTGCTCATCGTGCCGTTGCCTTTATAATAAAAGAACCTAAATTTACAAAATCTTGCCGGTAAAAAGAAAAAACCGAGTTATTCTTCGTTTTTTTTGATTTTTCAGATGAAAATGGATGAAAACCAGTTTGTGAATAGTGAAAAGAGGTGTATATTAATCACCCTCAAAAGAGGCGCCTCTCAAAAATCACATTATCATTCCGCGATAGCTCAATGGTAGAGCATCTGGCTGTTAACCAGAGGGTTGTAGGTTCGAGTCCTACTCGCGGAGCATGAGAAAGGAAGTGCATTTCATGATGTGCTTCCTTTTTTTGTTCCCCTCCTCATTTCCCATGCGGCAGAGCACGGGTTCCATTCTTAATTCCCCATTCCAAAATTGTTGGCGTTTTTGGTTATTGTGTTGGCGCGATTGGATTGTCTTAAGGGCGTTTGTCTGTTCTATACTTAGCATAAAAGGAGCGGCTACGTTTTACGTTTGTGTAGCCTGCACATCATGCAAACAACAATAGAATGAACAACATGGCAAAAACAGTGGTAATCAAAGGGGGAGCGCAATGGGGCAATTCAGGGAAAGTGTTGTTAACGATATAGGGAGGATATAAGCCATGAAAGACTTTAAAGACAAGGCGGTTGTCATCACGGGCGGGTCAACCGGTATCGGGTTCTCGTTCGCCGGACAGTTCGGCCGTGAAGGTGCTAAAATTATCATTTGCGGGTTGCGCGAGAGCAGGTTAGACCAAGCGGTTCAATCATTGCGTGCATCGGGTATCGAGGCCAGAGGGGCTGTTTGCGATGTTTCGAAAAGGGAGGAAGTCGAGAAATTTGCCGATTTTGCCTGGGATGCATTCGGTTCTGTCGATGTCGTTATGAGCAACGCAGGTGTCATGGCTGTAGGGCGAACGGTGATCGATTCGTCGAAAGAAGATTTTATGAAAATCTTTGACGTCAATCTGTTCGGTGTGCTCAATGTTGTCTCGGTGTTTGGCAGAAGGTTGATCAAGCAGGGTACGCCTGCCGCGCTCTACAATGTTGGGTCCGAGAACTCCCTTTTTAACGGAGTTCCGTTAGGGGCTCCCTATGTTGCCAGCAAACATGCTGTTCTTGCCCTGACCGAATCCCTCGAAGAAGAGGTTCCCGATTATATCGAGGTCGGATTGATTTGCCCCGGTTTCGTGCAGTCGGAACTGGGAGGAGATGAGGCACGTGAGACCATGAGGCATGGTATGGATACAGACCGTTTTACCTCCATTGCCATGAAGCAGATCAAGCAGGGTGAATTCTATATCGTGTCCCATGCATATAACATGGTCAGGATCGACGAACGGTATAGAAAGGTGAAAAAGGCCTATGAACACTATGCGCCCAGATATGACGGTGATGACGAATTTGACGTAAGAACATTGTTCGATAGAATGGCAGAGGGGGGGAACAGCAATTAAAAGTCCGGAGGATATCAATGGCGGAGACAATAAATAAAAAAGTTATCCTGATTACCGGAGCGTCGTCCGGAATCGGCAAGGTTACGGCAGAGAAACTGCTGGAAGAAGGACATATTGTGTACTGTGCGGCCCGTCGTGTCGAGCAGATGGAGAATTTGAAAAAGATGGGCGCCCATGTTCTGAAGATGGATGTTACAAACGAACAGGACCTCGTAGATGGGGTCGGGAGGATCATGCAGGAGCAGGGACGTATCGATGTCTTGTTCAATAATGCTGGTTACGGCCTGTATGGTGCCGTGGAAGATATTCCCCTCGAGGACGTACGCCGGCAGTTCGAGGTGAACCTTTTCGGCCTTGCACGGCTGACCCAACTGGTGCTTCCTTCGATGCGGGAACGCAAGCAGGGGACGATTATCAACACCTCGTCGATGGGCGGCAGGATCTATACACCGCTCGGAGCATGGTACCACGCAACAAAGCATGCTCTTGAAGGATGGTCTGATTGTCTTCGTTTCGAGCTTTCGCAGTTCAACATCGATGTGGTGGTCATCGAACCCGGCATTATCGAGACCGGTTTCGGCGATGTGCTTTCTGCCCCAATGCTGAAATATTCCGGGGAAGGTCCATACGGACAAATGGCCGAAAAGATGGCCGAAGGAACACGCAAGTCATACGAGTCCGGCGGCGGCTCTCCGGCATCGGTGATTGCCGATGTTATTTCAAAAGTTGTCGGAGCACAGAATCCGAAGACACGGTATGTTGCCGGAAAACTGGCCAGGCCTTTGATGTTTATGCGAAAGTATTTCGGGGACCGCATTTTTGACTGGATCCTGGCAAGCCAGACCGGATAAGATGTTATGATTTGATTGTGAGTATGTCAAGTGCCAATGTTTTTGCCGTCAATCCCGGGTGGAGAGTTCTTCTCAATGATCTGGGATTACATCCCCTCGAGGTCCTCCGCAAGGCAGGACTGCCGGAGGATCTTTTTTCAAGAAAAGATGCCGTGCTCGATACAGCGGAGTATTTCAGGTTCTGGTATGCATTGGAGGAGTCTGCTGATGATCCTTTGCTTCCCCTCAGAATAGGATCGGCAATCTCCGTAGAGGCGTTCGACCCGCCGGTTTTCGCCGCTCTGTGCAGTCCTGACCTCAATACCGCACTTCAGCGGCTTGCCCGCCATAAGAAACTGCTTTGCCCTATGGCACTCCACGTCAGTGTCACTGATCGGTCAACCATGCTGGAGATCGAATGGCTCGATGTCACTGCTGAGCCGCCTGGATCGCTGATAGCCGTCGAGCTGGTTTTTTTTGTACAACTGGCCAGAATAGCCACGAGACAAAGAATATGTCCTCTTGATGTTTTGGCGCCTTTGCCGCTGGAACCGGAAAATAACTATACGGAGTATTTCGGTGTTCCTGTACGACAGGCGGCAGCACTTCCAAAAATTGTTTTCAGCGGTGCTGATGCGCGGCAGCCTTTCCTGACGGCAAGCGAGAAAATGTGGGGGTTTTTCGAGCCGGGATTGAAGAATCGTCTTTCGGAACTGGAAGACTCGGCGACAATTGCCGAGCGGGTTCATGCGGTGCTTCTGGAACTTCTTCCGGGAGGCACGCCTTCGATAGATGCAGTGTCGAGCAAGCTTTTTGTCAGCCCGAGAACCCTGCAACGAAGGCTTAAACAGGAGGGTAAAAGCTTCCAGGACCTCTTACACAAAACCAGGGAAGCTCTTGCGAAACACTACCTGAAAACCTCAAGTCTTTCAGCGGCGGAAATTTCCTTCCTCCTCGGGTTCGAGGAGCCGAATTCTTTTTTCAGGGCCTTTCATCTGTGGACCGGCAAAACTCCCGAACAGGTGCGCAGAGCAATGCAGAATTACTATTGATTTTATAAGATGCGGATAGTTTATTGTGTTTATAGATGTGCCCTTGTGCTTTACTTGGATCGATAAACGGAGTTTTTTTATGCGCCATGCCGCAGTTTTTTTGTCTCTTATGATGCTGGTTGTTATCTCAGGATGCGGGGTGAGGATTACAAAACCTGACCAACCGCTTTCCACAGTCAATATCACCTATGCCGGATTCATTCCCTGCGCGGATTGCCGGTCCAAAGAGCTGACTGTTACCTTGTTCGGAGACAGAACGTTTCGTCTGAAACGTGTTTTGATCGGTATTGAGGGAGGTGGAAGCAGGACGGAGTATGATCTCGGGAAGTGGTATACCAAAGGTAACCGCCTGGTGCTGGACAATGGGGATAAATGGCCCATTCAGTTTCGTTATGTGACCGAAAAGGAAATAAGGATGCTTGACCAGCGGGGCAATGAAATTGTATCCAGTCTGGATTACAGCTTGAGAAAAACATCTTTTGTCGATATGCTGCCCGGCCCGCTGACGATGAACGGTATGTTTCTCTCTGTGGGGGATGCTTTTACTTTCAAGGAGTGCAAAACCGGAAAAAGCTACCCGCTTGTGTTTCAGTCGAGGGACACCTCGGTTGTGGAGCAATATCTTGCATTGCGTTCAGGGGTGGGAAAACCGGTACTCGCTACGCTCAAGGGAAGGTTTGTCGTGCGAAAACCGGAACGCGGCGCAGCATCCCGCGAGCATATTGTCGTTCAGAAATTCGGACGTTTCTGGCCGGGGGGATCATGCACGAATCCGGGGACTCCGGCGGTGAAGCTGGTCGGGACATACTGGCGCGTGATATCCATTGCAGGCAGTACAAATGTCAAGATCGGGAGCCGTAAGGCACCGAATCTGGTGATGTCACTCTACGGCAACAGCATCAAGGGATTTACCGGGTGCAACAGCCTTATGGGCAATTACAAGAAAGGGTCGGCGACATTGTCTTTTACACGGTTGTCAACGACACGGATGGCCTGTCCGGGTAAGTCAGGGAGCATTGAACAGGCTTTTCTTTCGGCCCTGGAAAATACTTCGAGATGGAAAATAACCGGGAAGACGCTTGAGCTCTTTGACAGCAGGAACCGCCTTCTGATGCGTCTGAAAGCCGGGTGATCCGAAGAAAGGGCGTCGGGAACGCTGTAGCCTTGTTTCCGGTTGCATGTTCAAACGGTTTTTGTATATTCAAGCATGCACGGAACTACTCTACATAGCCTCTTGTCAAAAGGTCTTCTTCTACTATACGAAGAGGGTCGTGGGGGAGGTGTGTTGTAAGATATTCCATGGAAAGAATATTTCGGCATTGAAAGCCACCTGCCTCACAAGGGCTGGTGGCTTTTTCAGTTATGAAAAAAATATTGGGGAGATCAAATGGCGAAGATGAACTTCGGAAAATATGCAGCATATCCGGCGGTGGATATTCCGGACAGAACATGGCCTGACAAAAGAATTATGAAAGCGCCTCTTTGGTGCAGCATCGATCTGAGGGACGGCAACCAGGCATTGCCGGTTCCCATGAGTGTTGAAGAAAAGCTCGATATGTTCAGATTGCTGGTTAGCATAGGTTTCAAAGAGATCGAAGTCGGCTTCCCTTCCGCTTCAGCTGTTGAGTTTCAATTTGTCAGAAAGCTCATCGAAGAAAATCTGATTCCGGACGATGTGACGATACAGGTGCTGACACAGGCAAGGGAACATCTCATCCGTAAAACAATCGAGTCAGTGGAAGGTGTACACAAGGCTATTGTGCATCTCTATAATTCAACATCCGCCGTGCAGCGGGACGTTGTGTTCAGGATGGGGCGTGAAGAGATCAGGAATATCGCTGTCAACGGTACCGGGCTTGTTCGCGAACTCAAAGAAGCTTCAGGTAACAAGGGCATACGGTTTCAGTACAGCCCTGAAAGTTTTACGGGAACAGAGCTCGATTACGCGCTTGAGGTGACTCATGCCGTTATGGATGCCTGGGGGCCCTCGGCGGAAGAGCCCATAATCATCAACCTTCCTTCGACCGTCGAAATGTCGACACCCAATATCTTCGCGGACAGGATCGAATGGTTCTGCAGGAACATCGTGGACCGTGATGCTGTATTGATAGGCGTTCACACGCACAATGATCGCGGAACTGCGGTTGCTTCAGCTGAGCTTGCAGTTATGGCGGGGGCAGATCGGGTCGAGGGAGCTCTTTTCGGCAATGGTGAAAGGTGCGGAAACATGGACATTGTTACCATGGCGCTGAACCTTTGCACCCAGGGGGTGGACCCGGAGCTGGACTTTTCGGATCTTCCCCGTATCCGCAAGGTTTATTGCAAAAACACGCGGATGAATGTTCATCCACGGCAACCCTATTCCGGGGAGCTTGTTTACACGGCGTTTTCCGGTTCCCACCAGGATGCGATCAGCAAGGGTATGAAAGCGCTCGAAAGAGACGGCAACGGGTTGTGGAACGTTCCTTACCTCCCCATCGATCCCCGGGATGTAGGGTCTTCCTACAAAGCGATAGTCAGGATCAACAGCCAGTCCGGAAAAGGCGGGATCGCCTACGTCATGGAAAGTGATTTCGGCTACGAAATTCCGAAATGGATGCAGTCTTCCTTTGGTGCCGTGATACAGTCACAGGTTGACCTGAACGGGAGGGAGCTTCTGTCCAAAGAGATTCATGATCTCTTTCATGGTGAATATATACGGCTGTATGAACCGTATGCCATGAAAAAATGCCATATCAACTGGGAGGACGAAGATCCTGAACGTGATGACGAAGTGTCGACGACCATAGCATGTACTCTTCAGCATAACAGTCAAGAGATTTCTTTTACCGCCAAGGGGAACGGCCCGGTCGATGCTTTCGTTCGCGGGGTACAGCAGCATACTGGTCTTGATTTCAGTGTTGACGAATATGCAGAGCACGCCATTGGCCATAGCGCCGACGCCAAAGCGATCGCCTACATACTGATCAAGGATGCTTCAGGGCGTGAATCAATGGGTGCGGGAATCGACTCCAACATCAGCCTGGCGTCGATCAAGGCTGTGCTCAGTGCGATGAACAGACTCTGAGGAAGCCTCTCAACATGGTCCTTTTGCCCGATCTCTGTGTCGTACTCACGTTTCCGATGCTCATGTATTTGCATATACACTCCGCTTCTGAAACGTGGGTTCTTCTTGACCTCGAACAAAAACCCTCATGTTGAAAGGCTTTCTGAGGTAATAGACTCATAGCCGGAAAGCGATCTACTCAGTGATTCAATTGTTTTCCTGATCCCTGCCTGTCTGGATCGATATCCTCATGTCCGACAAATCGGGGCTCCGTTCGCCTTGCATCCTGATGCAATCGGGACTCATGACAATAAAAAAAGGTGCCCGGAATTCAATAAATGTTTCCTCGGCGCATTTCCATTATGTCGGGCGGCCGTCTTTTCTTTTGACAACTCAACGATTCAACAACTCAACAGTTCAACGTTTTCTTTATATATTTCTAAATGGAAATTATTTCTGTTTAGAGGATGGAAGCACTGTTTGAAAAGCTCAGGGCGGCAGGGTGTAAAGTGACACCCCGTCGTAAGGCTATTATCGATCTTTTTCTGCAAAAAGGCGGTGCGCTCTCGCCACAGGAGGTCCAGGGTTTCCTGAGGGAAACAATCGGACAATGCGGGCTGCCGGGTGTATACCGGAACCTTGAAACCATGACTGGATGCGGGATTCTGTTCAGGATCGTGACCTTTGGCGGCGAGAGGCGGTACGCACTGTGCATGGCCGACGACGCGGAAGGCCACCATCACCATATTGTCTGTGTCTCATGCGGGAAGGTCGGCAACATTGTAGACTGTCAGTATCGGGAGGGGATGAACATTGATGGATTCCGGATCGTCAGCCATCTCGTACAATTGAATGGGTTATGTAAATCATGTCTTACAAAGAAAACAGGATATGAACAATAAGCAGGTTTTTTTGAAAACAGTGATCATACTCTTTGCCGTGATCGTTTCTCATCTCTCTGGAGAAGCTATTGGGAAAGATGTGAATAACAGGGATAGTGTCATAGTTCCTGTTGTAACGTCAATAGTGCCTCTTTCTTTTTTTGTAGAGCGTGTTGGTGGCGACTATGTTGACGTTACAGTCATGGTCCCACCGGGAGCGAATCCTCATACGTATGATCCCACTCCCGGCCAGATGGTTGCCCTCGGGAACGCAAGGATGTTTGTCATGGCGGGCTCGGGAATTGAATTCGAACTGGATTGGATGAAGAAGTTCAGTGCACTCAATCCGGACATGGTGATATGCAATGCTTCTGAGGGCTTTAGCGGGATTGAAATTTCAACGCATGGGCACAGTCACGGTCATGATCATGGTCATGATCACGGGCACAAGCATGGTAGCATCGATCCGCATTTCTGGATGTCGCCCCGGAACGGGATTCTGGCCGCAAGGAACATCGAGCGTACCCTTGCACGGGTCGATCCCTTGCACGCAGCCGAGTATGCCGAAAACCGGAAAAAACTTGAAGCCGAACTCGATCAGCTTGCACAGGAAATTTCACGAAAGCTCGATGGGATGAAAAACAGGGTTTTCATGGTATTTCATCCTGCCTGGGGGTACTTTGCCGAAGAGTTCGGTCTGAAACAGATAGCTGTTGAAAAAGAGGGTAAGGAACTGACACCGAAAACAATGCAAGAGGTGATCCGGCAGGCAAAAAAGTATGGAATCAGGGTTGTCTTTGTATCTCCCGCCTTCAGCACGCTCCAGGCTGAAACCATTGCCCGTGAAATCGGGGGTGTTACCGCAGTAGCCGATCCCCTTTCTGGTGACTATATTGAAAACCTCAGAAGTGTCGCCAACGCTTTTGCGGAGAGTATCCAATGAGGTCTCCTGTTGTGACAGTAAAAGAACTGTCTGTTATTTTAGGCGGAACGAAAATTCTGGACGGTCTTTCCCTGAATGTCCAAGAGGGAGAGTTTCTTGGAATAGTAGGACCGAATGGAGGGGGGAAAACAACCTTGCTCAGGGTTATTCTCGGT
>JAKSDB010000224.1 GCA_022360415.1 Chlorobiales bacterium | reverse complement strand
TTTGGATGCCCTCGTGCGCACGCAGCCGTTTCCGGCAAGAATGATCGGTTTTTCCGCTCTGCCGAGAAGCTCTACAGCACGCTTGACCGCTTTTTCATCGGGAGCGGGACGGCGGGCTTTCTTACCGGTATCGAAAGGTTTGACGAGCGTATCTTCCCTCGCAATATCCTCGGGAAGCTCCACCATGCATGCGCCCGGCTTTTCGGTTGCCGCCAGTTTGAATGCCTTATGGAGAACCTCCGGAATATTATCCGCCTGAAAAACCGATTGGCTCCATTTCGTTACCGGTTTGTAGAGGTTTATCGCATCCATGTTCTGGTGCGACTCTTTATGCAGCCTGTTTGTTCCGGCCTGAGCCGTAATGGCTACAACAGGACTATTGTCCATGTTCGCATTGGCGACACCTGTCGCCATGTTTGTCGCCCCGGGCCCGAGCGTTGAAAGACAAACGCCCGGCTTTCCCGTCAATCGTCCGGATACATCCGCCATAAATGCTGCTGCCTGTTCATGGCGGCAAATCACAAACTCGATGGGAGAGTCGAGCAGAGAAATCATGATATCGGCATTCTCTTCACCCGGAACACCGTATATCTCCTTAACACCCTCCTGTTCGAGGCATTGAAGAAAGAGGTCGGATGCTTTCATTGTATCGCTTTATTTAGGGCAGGGCACCCCTAACTCCTATTTAAACCTGTCGTGTATAAAAAGATAATCCCCGCCCGGAGCGGATTTATGGCAGGCAATGCAACCGGTCGGGGCACCTTTTGCCACCCGCCCTGCCAGCAAAGCGCCTTTGGGGTTTGTCAATATGGTTCCGTCCGATCCATATTTCACATAAAACCAGTTGCGGTTTTCATCATCATAACCGTCCTCTCTTTTAAACATGATGGTCACCGCTTCAAGGTACTTTGCGGGATCATTTTTGACGTCTTCTACGGTCAACCCGTCGCCGCCGTAGTTTCTCTTTACCACAAGATCACCTTCAATACCATTGACGGTTATTTTCTGCTCCGATACATCGAGGATCATCCCGTGAGGCGGCGCACCTTTGTAAGGCTCGGAGTCAACGATACGGGACTGACCGACAAGATTCGATTTTTCCATCTCTTTCCAGAGAGCATCTGCAAACGCCACGTCTTCATCACCACCGAATGGCTGCTCCTCCTGCATTTGCGGTTGTTCTTGCTGCTCACCCTGCTGTTCTGCCTCTTGCTGCTGTTCCTGTTCCGAACATGCAACAGAGAACAACAATATGAACCCCACTATGGTGCTGAAAAACGCCCTTGCCATTGCATTGATAGAAATAATCATGATCCTCCTCCTGTGATATTAGGGCACCTCTATGTTACTTGAACCCTTCTATAAAAACACTGACAACATAGTCATCGAGAGACTCGTTTTCTCCTAAACTGTCCAGAACCGCCCGTCCGATGGGGTCTTTCGTATCAAAACAGATACAGGCGGAAGATCCTTTGACAGATACGCTTACATCATGCAAGCCGGATGCTTCAACCGTTTTTTGCAATGTATTAACCGTCAACGCCCCACTCACACAACCCACATACGCTTCAATGCTTTCCTGAGTTTTCCGGGGAAGCTCCTTGAGAAGGGCGATATCGGAAACAGCGATTCTTCCACCGGGCTTCAAAACCCTGTAAATTTCCTGAAAAACCCTTGGTTTGTCAGCAGAGAGGTTGATGACACAGTTGCTGATGACAACATCGACAGCATTGTCCGCAACAGGAATATTTTCAATCTCTCCGAGCCTGAATTCAACATTTTCAACCCCGCTCTTTTCAGCATTGGCCCGTGCTTTCTCAAGCATTTCGGGGGTCATATCCACGCCGATGACTTTTCCTTCCGGACCGACTTTGGAGGCAGCCAGGAAACAATCAAATCCTGCACCGGAACCAAGATCGAGCACCACTTCGTCTTTTCCGAGACTTGCAAAAGCGGTAGGGTTCCCGCAGCTGAGCGCAAGGTTCGCTTCGTCCGGGATAACTTGCAGTTCCTCTTCGGTATACCCGATGGATTTGGCAAACTCAGCAGTATCGGTCCCGCAGGAGGTGTCTCCGCAGCAACAGTCCTGACCCTGGGCAAGCTTTCCGTAGGCTTCTCTTACAATCTTCCTGGTTTTCTCTTTATCCATATAGCGGCTCCTGTTATCTATGCCGGCCACATAAAACTAAATGTTATGATATCCGGCGTTTGTTTTTTCGAATTTCAGAGGAACTTCCGTGAATGTGTAACCCGGCACAAAGAAATCATGCCTGGACACTTTCTGTTACAACAGTATGATGGAGAGAATGGTTTCCAGCAGCAACAATCGCCCATAAAGAGAGGAGAGTCTACTGTATCTTTCTGAATCCCGGTTTCAGGAGATCTGAAAGATCACTGTAGGGCAGGTCAATCTTCGTCGTACCGTAGGCGTAGGCGGCAATTTCATACTGATTGTAGAAAAAGGACACCCCTTGATCGGTGAGCGCGAAGTTGTCGTTGAAGTGAATGACATTCTTGAAAAGCACCCCCTCCTCCCCGTCGAGCCGGTCTGTCGGAGAAAGCCCTTTCATCTGCCTGTAGCGGCTGTCGATCAGTTTGTTCAAACGCTCCTCGAAACCCTCTTCAAAAACATCGTTCAGCCCAAGGCGTTTTCCGGTCATCGTATCGAAGACAAGATATTCTGTATAGCTGTTACCGTGCGCACCACCGGTAAAGGCATAATAAGAAAAAGCAACCGTCAAGAGATCCGACCGATTCAACAGCACGGAACCGGTGAGTTTGAACTGGTAAGGCCATCTGACCGAAAACTCTTTTCGAGCTGCTTCATATTCTGCGAAAAAGTTATCGGCAAGTTCCTCTATGGTTATGCCGGCTGAATCACCGGGCACCGAACTCAAAGAGATACTGTTTGCAATCCTGCTCAGCAAATATCGGTTTATGGTTTCTGCATGTTCTCCATCTGAAAAAAACGGATAGCGAAACTTGCAGTACGTGTCACTCTCAGCCCCTTCTCCGCCCTCCTGATAAACCTTATCAACGTTTCTCATCTCATAGCTGAGCGGACGAGGCACGTCACTTCCATTTTGGCTGCTGTATGCTGTGACAAAAATAAGAAAGCATCCAATGGCTGCTGGAAGCAGATAAAATCGGAATCGTCTTTTCATAGGAGTCCAAGGTTATGCACTTCATAACGAATGCAGGTTGCACGTACAAATATACGTGTATTTTTTCCTGTATCAACTATGCAATGCTCTCGAACACAAACGGCTACGCCATAGAACCTCTGCCAAAAACACCGGGGAATGCAGAAATGGTCCGGTTGGCATAACAGTACGCCATTTTGTATTCTGTTGTCAGCATCCGGTACTTGCTCAGTCAACGGCAGATGCTCTCTTCTGATTTCAAAACCGGACTCGATCTAACACCGAAGCAATGTCCTTTTACTCGGAATTTCACAAACAGTATGAAGAAGCCTTTCCTCTGCGGGAAGAGGTTATCGGTTTTCTACGAAATCATTTTCCGAAGCAAGGCGGCGCCATTCTCGACCTCGGCTGCGGTCCCGGCCATTACTGCGGCAGATTTCAGCAGGAAGGATTCAGCACGATGGGTATAGACCTCGACGAAAAGATGATCGAAGCAGCCCGAAAAAGGTATCCCGATGCCCGGTTCGAGTGCATGGATATGAATGGTATCGAAACTATCACGGCAAAGTTCGACACCATCTATTCAATCGGCAACGTTGTTGCCCATATCACCCCTGGGCAACTACACACACTTTTACCTGTAATCAGCAAGCTGCTTCACCCTGGAGGAGATTGGATTTTTCAGATTGTAAACTGGGATTACCTCCTGACCCTTGCACGGTATACCTTCCCCGTCAAACCATTGGCAGGGGGAACCATCACGTTTCACCGCGAATATGAAGATATATCCGAAGAGCTTGTAACATTTCACACCTTCATGCAGTCAGAAAACAAGCTCCTCTTCGACGAGCGCCTTCCTCTCTATCCCTTGCGAAGCGATGATTACCTGAAGCTGCATTCGGCAGCCGGATTTCACCCGACCGGTCTCTATGCTGACTTCAACAAAAAAGAGTACAAGAAAGATGCTGACTCGGGAGCGGTATATGTTTTCAGGAAAAACGCTTTAAAATAAAGGCGATGTCGTCTTGCTCAGACTCGCGCCAGCAGTTAACGAGTTTTTACTGGCAAATAGTCCAGTTATTCGGGTGAAGATCCCATCGAGCTAAACATCAGAAATTAACGAGTAACAACGATGGGGGATGAATGGGGTATGGTTTCTTATGAGATTGGCTTATATTACTATGGTTTTATTACTGCATAAGGCGCATATCCTCCTTGAAGTAAGACCCTTTTTACATGATAACGCCTCTCACTCTGATCGAAAAATAATAAGATTTACACGAGAGTTAATTTTTCATAGAAGTCGAAAATAACAGACTCTTGTAGTTATACGTATGCCGTATAACTGATATAATAGACACGGAATCTTGCCTTTAAGCCAAAATGTGATGTACTAATTCCGAAGTGCCAAGTTTCTTATTCAGGGCAGTTTAGATTTTCTGTAATACAGATAATATATAATATACATTTAAAAAAAAGATGATCGGCAGGAGTGCTATTTTCTAAAGCAGGAGAAAAAGAATGACAAAAGAATAATATATAAACAATTGTCTTTATCACTCCGATTTGGTGGCATAAGAACAATAACTATACACAACCGTTACAGGATATTATAAAATAACAATAGAATGAAACGAGAAGTTTTCAATAATAGTTTAGGAGCCCGACTTAGCCATGATTATTCTAAAATTACAAAGTTTCAAGAAAGGGAAATTGTAGCTGAACTTTTTGAGCAATTATTGCTTTTCGACAAAATAATCTTAAGCACAAATAGAGATAACTTTGCCCTTTCTTTCCTAATTGACAAACTTGGTATAAACGGTGGAAAGACTTCTTGATAATGGTTATTTGAAGTTTATGATTTGGGCTCCTCAGATTTATCATGGAGGTGGAATGATGAAGAAGGATGGAAAAATTGACGAATCGGTAATTTATGGAATGCCACCTTTTATTGTTGCTCCATTACCAAAAGAAGACTTAATTCCTGAAAAGAATATTCTTAATGCATTAAATAAATTTAATTTTAACAAGGATAGAAAGAAAATATTTATCAAGCGAACAATTAGTAATTACATTGTACCAAATGAATCGAAATTCATGAACGATTCGATTGACATAATATTAGATGCGTACGCAAGTAATAATTTGGTAAATCTAGGATTACCCTATGATAGAGCGCCAGACCAGCTTCATATGGAAGAAAGAAAATTATTAGTGAACTTAAGTAATACAGTGATAGAGACCGCCTTGTTGGCGAAATACAATTTAAAGGGATATTTGAACTTTGAACATTATGAAATTTTTAAGCAGAACTTAAATAACATCGGTAGAGCTTTTAATGTAACGGAGAATACAAACACCCTATTCAAACTGGAGGGTCTCCCAAGACTAAAAGAATTATTTCTTCATGAAAAAATGAATTTTGATTCTATTTTTAACATAAGACAATTGTCTTTATCAAAATATTTTCGTAATTGGATTAATAAAATTGACAAAGATTCTGATGCTAAAGAAATTACTAAAGAATACTTGAACGAAATTAAAGGCAATACAAGGTTTTTTGAAACAACAGAAGGTAAATTTTTGAAGAACTTGGGACTTTTTGGTGCAAACACCGCGATTGGCGCTGCAGTTGCTGGTCCGATTGGAATAGTTGGTGGTTATGTATTGGGGCTATTGGAGACATTTTGGTTAGATAATATTTTAAATGGGCAGAATCCATCAATGTTCATTGATTATATAAAACAGGAAATCAATCATGACGAAAAATAACACCCTATAACAATGTATAATAATAATAGCCGAGGCAGTTGTATATTAAACGGTTGTAGCTCGCTTCAACTTTCTTGTAACTTGACAGGAAAGTGCCACGCAATCGGCTACTATTCTTATACTAACCGTTATCGGTAATTCAAAAAACGCAACTAACAACATATAACTAACCTTAAAAGACAATAGATGAAAGCAATAGCAATTAAAGAAGCTGGGCCAGCGAACACACTAAAAATCGTAGAACTGCCGATACCAGATCCCCAAGAGAATGAAGTTGTAATTAAACAATCTCATGCAGGTGTGAACTACGGTGATGTAATAAGAAGAAAACGCGGTTTGTTTGAAGTGAATGAAACGGGATATTACGTTCCCGGTTTTGAGGGCGTAGGAATTATAGCCTCCGTTGGAAAGAATGTTACAGATTTACAAGTAGGCGACAGAGTAGCTTATTTAAACAGCCAAAATGGTGGGTATGGACAGTTTGTTTCTGTGGCACAAGAAGCCGTTTATAGAGTGCCACAAAGCATACAAGATGAAACTGCTGCCGGGATGACTTGTGTTGGTTTGACAGCTTGGCATTTGTTGCGATTGTCCGGTGCATCGAATAATGATTTTGTGATTGTTCACGGAGCCACAGGGGGTGTTGGACTGGTTCTTACACAGTTGTGCTTATTAAAAGGTATAAAAGTGATTGCTATAGTTGGCACACAAGACAAAAAAGAATTTCTGAACAGGTATAATCCAACTGAAACTATCGTGCGTAATGAAGTGGATGTTGCAGATAAAGTAAAGTCTTTAACAGATGGGCAGGGTGTTACTGCAATTTTTGATTGCGTGGGCGAGGCAGTTCTTGATATAAACATGAACTCTATTAAAAAAGGTGGTACAATTTTATACTATGGTTCGACATCCGGACATTCATCATTTCCAGGTTTGCAGATTTTAATGAACTCTTTAAGGGTTCAGGGCTTCAATATTTTCAACCTAATCCAAAACAAAGGCGAATGGCAAAAAGGGCTTCAAGAGTTTACTAACCTTTTGGCACAAAACAATATTGAAATATTCATTAACGAGACATTTAAATTGGCAGAAGCCTACAAGGCTCATGAATTGCTCGAAAACAGACAGTCAACTGGCAAACTCATTTTGGATTTGCGTGAATAAAAAGTTCATTGACTATGGAACAAAAAGTCGAAATACTACAAACATCAAGTCTTGAAAAGTACCAATGGCCGGAATACGATCCACACTCAGTTCCTCAACGAACAAGAGTACGATTGGATAGCGATATTGAATTAATCAGGCGTTGTTTGGAAAGTGCTAAAATCAATAGAACAACATTCGAGAAAATTGTAGTAAATAAACTAAATCTAAATGATGTCGGGAAAATTCAACACCTTCTCGGACATCCTAATTTTCAAATGAATGGTGCGACTAATGTTAAGAATGAGTTAGCATGGACTAAAAGCATCAGCCACGCAATTGAAAATAACTCTCCCATTGATATTGTGTATCCTCAATTCTGTGTAATACCCAATGCTCCGAAAAGATATACCAACATGGGTACAGCAGCCGGAGAAGATACCACAATTGAGTTCTTTAAACTGATCAATGAGCATGTGAAATGGTATCACGAACCGGGGATTAAAGTACATGCATTGGCTGATGCTTCACTATATGCAAGCGCTTTTCAAACACATCAAACGGAAGTTGATACCTATTTCGACAGTCTCCAAGAGAGAGTGAAAGCGTTAGATGCTGAGGATTGCGTTACTCTCTATGATTACTCTGATTTATTGAGGAATAAATGTCGGGTAGATTATCAACGTCTCTATTATTCAATTGGCCACAACGTATGGTCAAAAACTATTGATGAGATGCTTCCAGAAACTAACATACCAACACTAAGAAATAGCGTTCGTTGTTCAGTCAATACAAGAAGATTTCAGCTAACACACAAAGATCATCTTGCATTATTTGGCCCCTTGGAAAAGCGGGACGAAAATCATCCCTTTTACAATACAATTGAAGCAATGACCGACATAGCTTTACGTGAAGTAACGACAATTCGCCTTGCCTGTACCCAAATTGATATTGCCACCCGATTATGGCCAAATGCAATAAGAGCTTCGTGCCATAAGGGACAAAAGAATGGACGTTGGGCAATGGGCTTAAGAACTTACCCCGAATATTTTGGCAGTTGTAAAATTCTTCCCTATCATGGAATGCCTGTAATATCTAAAACATCAAAAGGAAAAATAAGGCTTGAGATTGAACCAGAGGTAATGCTTCGAAGCCGGGAAGATTTAATTAGAATTACAATTGGCGAAACTGACGAAGTTTATGCGTATGTTGAAGAGCAAATAGATAGGGAATTGGTTGGAGAATACGAATATGCAACTCCTACAGGAATGAGAACTGATGAATTTTAAAACCCAATAAGTATGTTGAAACAACTACTTCAAGATAAAGTAGCTATAATAACTGGTGCCTCAAGTGGTATCGGAAAGGCGATTGCGTTGAGGTATGCTGAAGAAGGTGCGAAAGTCGTAGTTTCTTCAAAAACTCAAACTAAATGTGAAGAAGTAACAAACGAAATCTCTGAAAATGGCTATACATCCATTCCTATTGTATGTGATGTCCGCAAGGTAAATGAAATTGAAGCCCTTTTCGATAAGTCAATAAATCACTTTGGAAAAGTTGATATTGTTATTGCCAATGCTGGGATTAGCGGGGGAAATAAGCATGTAGCTGAATATGACTTTATAACATGGAACAAAGTAATGGACACAAACTTAAATGGCGTGTTCTTAACAGTGCGAGAAGCATTCAGACGAATGAAGAAAAACGGTGGACATATTATTGTAATGAGTTCACAGGCCGGAGTTGAGGGTTATGCTGGTAAAGGGGCGTACTGTGCTTCAAAATTTGCAGTGAGGGGGCTTGCTCACGCTCTTGCAGAGGAAGGCAGAGCCCATGACATTAATGTCTCTACAATATGTCCTGGGACTGTAGCAACTCCCATATTAGCCGCGTCAAATACGAGAGTTAAAAATCCGATGCAACCAGATGCTATTGCCGATGCTGCTGTTTATTTAGCTACGTTGCGTGGAAACTCCTTAGTTCGAGATGTGGTAGTGGAACGTTTGCATCTTGGTTAACCTAATTCCATATGAAAGCAGTAATAAAGTTTTTAGGGAAGCTCATTACAGACTACAACAAGTCATATTTTGATGGAGTTGATATTAAGACTGACCATTAAGTTCCAAGACGCATCGGACATACTGACACGGCTCAAAAAGGGTAAGACCAACAAGACCCAAACGAACTTAGACTCCAAAGTGGAACGTGTTTTCCAAAAGCATGTAGAGGCATGAGAAAAAAAAAGAAAGAAGAATAATAACGCATGCCAACATCAGCTAAGAAAACATGCGGGCTGACAGGGTGAAATGAAGTTTAATACACAAAATTAAACTTGGTTCTCGGCTGACAAATATGTGTTCCAAAATCCACACGTTTCTTAGCCGGAACGGACGTGTCCCCGATCAACCAGCCACTTCCTTTTGGAAAAAATCCGTTTGCTGAACCAAAAATTCTTCCGGTGTCAACGTTCCGCACTAATAAGCAGTATAACCTTAATCCTACCTGTGCATTTGCGCGTTCAACCCTACTCCAGAGCCTTGCCGTTTGCTGGTCGGATTATAGCTTCCGAAACATCTATTTCAAAACCGCTGGTGTTTATACTCAAGCCACTCAAACTTACATATCCTGCTCTTTGGAGAAGGTTCTCTCTTAGATTTGCTCAGAATATCCCATACCGAATGTGGATTCAATTTCCGATCCTTTATCCTTGACCTGTAGAGAAAATTGTAGCAAAGCTGATCCCTGTCGAGGTCTCAAATAGAAAGCCATTGTATTTGAGTTGTCTGAAAACCTCGACAAGTCGGTTTTGGTTGCTCAGGAAGATGATTTTTGGACTATGGGGGGGACATCCAAACAAAATATCTTTATACAAAAGCAAAAAGCACCGGGACATCGTGCTTTTTCAATCTCTATGTGTGGGTGATAGAGGAGTCGAACCTCCGACCTCTACCATGTATATCCGAACACATCAACCTAAGACTCAATAAAACAACAATTTAGAATGGTATCACATTTTTTCGTGTAACAGTCACGTAACAAAAATTTTATCAAAAACAATTAATAACAATCAACAACAATCATGTACATTTCCCTGGCTATTCATGACTTTTCTGCCATGAATCAGGTACCATCCAAATATCCATAAACCTCTTTTTTACACTGGAGTCACGAGGCCATTTACCACAGGCCACCAACCTCGCCAGTGTTTATCACTTGGTTGCCATGCCGCCGTGTAAATTTTGCCATCTGCACTTGTTATGAATATGTCAAGCTTGTCTGCTGAACGAAAAACTACACCAACGGGAGTTCCGGGGCAGTGTCTTCAAGTTTCCGATTGCCCACCATCCTTTCCAATTGGCCTTGCAGGATGCCGTTTTATTGATTACTGACCAAGTATAACATCCACTGTATTCTCCACACCATCCACGCTGTTCTGATATTCAGAAAGTTTCATCATGTTCTTTTTATACAATGGATCTTTCAATATTCTCTCCACTTTTTCAAGGATGTCATGTGAATCTATATCATGTTTGATCTGCATGATGCCTGCACCATGTTTTTCGACCATCGCCACATTCAATCCCTGTTCAACATGGAGAGGAATGCCAACGATAGGTGTTCCTGATGCAATGGCAGTCTGAACACTTCCCTGACCTCCATGAATGATAGCCACATCCACCATCGGCATCACTTTATGAGAAGGCAGGTGGTCAACAAACAATACGTTGTCATGACTGGTCTCTTTGATATGGTGCACTGTTGTTACAACGATGATCTTCGCATCCATATCCTTAATCCCTTCATAGACTCTGCTGATCACGTCCGATTGACCGGAAGTTAACGCCACATAGATTTTTGGTTTATTCGTATCAAGGAAGGTCTTGATCTCATCGCTGACCTCACCGAACAGCCTGGAATAAAGAG
>JAKSDB010000174.1 GCA_022360415.1 Chlorobiales bacterium | reverse complement strand
TACATGCCGGGAGCCGTTTTTTGTATTAGGAGATTACCGTCTGCTTTAAGCATATTGTCCGGTAAATAATCCTGCTGAAGACCAAGACCCTGAGATAAAAAGACTATGAAAACCGCAGTACTGTCACTCTCCTTCATTCTCTTCTTTTTTTCCACAGCATCTACACAAGCAGCCTCGGAAGACACTCCTTCCCCTGCAAAAAAGCACCTTGAAGCACCGGTTAATACGGTCGAAGAAACCTTGTACGGGAAAAAGGTTCGTGATCCATACAGATACATGGAAAACCTTAACGACCCGTTCGTCAGGCAGTGGTTCATGTTGCAGGCAAAGCATGCAAGGTCGGTTATCGACAGGATACCGGGAAGAGAAGCGCTTATTGCAAAAATGCGGGATTTCGACAGCAGGAAATCTTCCAAAGTCTATAACCTCGTCATCACGGACAACGACTGGTACTTTTATCTGAAAAGAACACCCTCGGACGAAACCGGAAAACTGTATTACAGAAAAGGTTTTAAAGGTGAGGAATCATTGCTTTTCGATCCTTCCGCCCTGTCGAAAAACAGTCCGGGCAAGTACGTTGTCAGCAACATTTCACCGACTGACGACGGATCGAAAATAGCTGTCTCGGTAGCCGCTGACGGTTCGGAAGATGACATTGTAATGATTATGAATGTAAAGACAGGCCGATTTTACCCTGAAAGAATCGACAGATGCCGCTTTGCGTCTCCCTCCTGGCTGCCTGAGGGAAACGCTTTTCTCTACAACCGTCTTCAGAAAAGAGAAAAGCATGCCAAAGACAGGCAGAAAAACAGCAAGGTCTACCTCCACAGGGTCGGTACAGATCCTTCCGGTGACAGGGAAGTTTTTTCCGGCGCTACAAACCCTGAATTGAACATAAAACCCGAGGATATCCCTTTTGTTCATTACGATAAAGACAGCAGTTACCTTTACGCTTTTGTTCAGAACGTTGACCGTCGGCTTACCGTTTATTACGCACCGTTATCGGAGCTCGCTAAAGAGAAAATCAACTGGGTTTCCCTGTTCAAACCCGGAGATAATGTTCACGATTTTGCCGTAACCGAAAAAGACATCTACCTGTATACTCCCGAAGGCTCCCCTAATTTCAAACTTCTGAAAACACCTCTCGGAAAACCCGATATCAGGAATGCGGAAACAGTCATCGAGGAACATCCGGATGCTGTCCTGTCATCCTTCGAGCTTACAAGCAAAGGGATTTACTACACCCTGACGAAAAACGGCGTCGAGGTGGAATTCTATCGCAAAGGATACGGAAGAAGGGAAAAAGCAAAAAAAATCAAACTCCCTTTTACGGCCGGGACGGTCTATATGAGCTCAAAGGGTTTCAGGCACCCTGACATATGGGTTGTCATTTCCGGCTGGGGAAGTGACTACAAACGGTACCGTTACGATGATGCTTCCCGATCCTTTGTTTATGAAACACTCTCTTCACCGGCAAAGTACCCCGAGTATGACGATCTTGTCGTCAAGGAAGTCATGGCTCGGTCACATGACGGGGTTAAAGTACCGCTTTCACTGATTTACAAAAAAGGATTGAAAAAAGACGGCTCCAACCCGTTATTGTTCTACGGGTACGGCGCTTACGGGAAATCGCTTCGGCCGTTTTTCAGCCCTTCTTTCCTCCTCTGGACCTACAAGGGAGGAATTCTTGCAGTGACACATGTCAGGGGCGGGGGTGAACTGGGCAACGCGTGGCACAAAGCCGGAATGAAGACGACAAAACCAAACACCTGGAAAGATCTTATCAGCAGCGCGGAACATGTTATCGAAAAAAAATACACCTCGCCTTCCCGTATAGCGATCAACAGCGCAAGCGCCGGAGGCATTCTTGTCGGCAAGGCAATGACCGAGCGTCCCGATCTTTTCGCGGCAGTCATCCCCCAGGTCGGCGCTATGAACCCTCTGCGAGGCGAAGAAACGCCCAACGGCCCTGTCAACGCTCCGGAATTCGGTACCGTCAAGGACTCCCTCGAATGTCTTGCGCTGATTGAAATGGATCCCTATCTCAGCATCAGGAACAACGTCAGTTACCCCGCCGCGCTTGTCACTGCAGGCATCAATGATCCGAGAGTTATCGCCTGGCAGCCCGCCAAGTTTGCCGCCCGGCTGCAGGCGGCAACCGCTTCAGGCAAGCCTGTGCTGTTTTACACCGATTTCCAGTCGGGTCATGGCATCGGGGATACGAAAACCAAGCGCTTTGAAACGCTTGCCGATGTGCTGAGTTTTGCGTTCTGGCAGACCGGGCACAGGGATTTCCAGCTAAAGGAATGACCTGCCGGGAAAAAGCGTTTTAACCTGCTGGTGTATTTCGTTGTCCGATGAAGAAGAAAACCATTATAGCTACGTTCCTTGCTCTTTTTGCAGTCATCTCGGCCCTTTTCTTCCCGATACAGAGGGAAACAAGCGTTTACAGGGTATCACGCATCGCCGATGGCGACAGTTTCACGCTTGTAAGGGAAGGAAGAGAAACGGAAGTCAGGTTATATGGAATAGACGCGCCGGAACAGGCACAGCCATTTTACCGCAAAGCCGAGACCTTTACCAGAAAAATGCTGCAAAAAGGAAGAATTGAACTCAAAGAGGTTGACCGGGACAGGTACGGCAGAACAGTTGGCTGGGAGTATCGGAAAAGAAAAGGAAAAAATTAGACGTAGCGCCTTATTTCAGCCAACAGTTCTTCCGGATTTATCGGTTTTGAAAGAACCTCTTCACACCCGGCATCTTTTGCCGCCTCCTGTTCACCTGGGTCCGCAAATGCCGTCTGGGCGATAACCGGTAAATCCGGTCGGATTTCCTTGATTTTTACGGTTGCTTCATAGCCGTTCATCACCGGCATCTTCATATCCATGAGCACGATACCGATATCAGGCTCCTTTTCAACCTTTTCGACAGCTTCCCTGCCGTTTTCAGCAAGCAGCACTCTTACATTCTGACCGGACAGAACACCTTTCAACAAAAGCCGGCTTATTGTATCATCATCTACCACCAGTATCGTGAAACCGGCAGGAAAAACATAATAACCTTCCCTCTCGAGCTCCTGCGGCTGATTGTTTTTTGACTGAATAGGTGCATATGGCAGCGTAAAGCAAAATTCACTTCCTTCCCCGGGCGTTGAATCAACGGAGATGTCGCCTCCGAGCATCTCAATGATTTTTTTGCTGAGACTCAGGCCCAGTCCTGCCCCCTCATACTCACGCGTCGCATCGAGAGAAACCTGCCTGAAACGTTCAAATATTTTCCCCTGCTGATTTTCAGGTATTCCGATTCCGGTATCCCTGACATAAAATTCAAGCATCTTGTCGTTTTTTTTGTACCCGAAAGAGACTTCACCCTCACCGGTGTATTTCAACGCATTACCGACAAGATGAGATAACACCTGGTTAAGCCTTGCTTTATCTGTCTTGATAACGCTTTCTTTTGCCGAAAGCCCGGTCTTACATGAAAAAGACACCCCTTTCTGCCGAGCCTGGTCCCTGAAAGAAACGTAAGTGCTTTTAATGATTTCATTAATGCTTGTTGCACCCGGGTAAAGCACAAGCTCACCGGTCTGTATTCTTGAAATGTCAATCAGATTATTGATAATCGAGAGCATACGGTTTCCGCTTTCATGGATGAGCTCTATATATTGCTCCTTTTCCTCCCCTGACAACCGGGGCTCTTTCAGAAGTGCGGAAAAACCAAGAATCCCGTTCATCGGGGTACGTATTTCATGACTTATGTTCGCCAGAAAACACGATTTCAGACGATCGCTTTCCTCGGCTTTTTCCTTGGCCTCGACCAGCTGCTCCCATAACTTTTTCTTTTCGGTAACATCCTCTTTTACAGCCACAAAGCTGGTAATGATTTCCTGTTCATTGACCACAGGCGATATGCTCGCACTCTCCCAGTAAAACTCCCCGTTTTTCTTTTTATTCAGAAATTCCCCCTGCCACCCTCTGCCTGCAAGAATAGTTTGCCAGAGTTTTTTGTAAAAGTCATCAGGCATTTGACCCGACTGCAAGATGCTTGGGTTCTGGCCAATAACCTCTTTGCTCGAATAGCCCGTTAATTCAGTGAACTTGGGATTTACATATTCGATTTTTGCATCTCGATCGGTAATAACAACCGCAGCCGGATTTTGCTCAATAGCCTTGCCGATTATCTTCAACTGTTCTTCAAACCGCCTCTCACGCGTAACATCATTGTAAACGGCAACAATCTCGCCTCCCGGCAACTTAAAGACGTAGTTATCTCTCCACCCGACAATTCTTTTGTCTTCATACATCGATACCGGATGATGCTCCGGTTGCCCGGTTTTCCAGACACGCTGCAGAACATCAAAAAGCCCGAATTTCTTTATGCCGGGAAAAATCTTCAGAACGCTCTTCCCTATGACATCCTCTTTTTCTATCCTGTCGATTCTTTCCGCAGACTTGTTGAAGTCCCTGAAAACAAAATCATTTCCGTCATCCTGTACATCGTAGACAGCAACCCCGCTGCTTATATTTTCAAAAAACTGCCTGAAACGCTCCTCGTTTTCCCTGATTTTCCCGGTAAAGGCCCGGCAGGCTGATTCCGCCTTTTCAAGCTCAGATACCTTTTGCCTCAATTCCTTGAGCTCAGCAACGAGTTGGGAAAGTGATTTTTTTTCGTCACTCATAATTACTTCTTTATACCATTGCCATCAAGTCACAGAGCAGTTCTTCGCTTTATCTTTGAAAAGTAAGGAAAACAAGTCGATTTTTGACCAAATACGTCCAATTAGCACGTAGTTATTAACGTACTTAACCATGTTTTTCCGTTTTTTCACAAGTAATCTCCCTGTCGTTGGGAAAAACTTTACCACGGGCAGGCGCGGGAACAGCGGGCGGACACATGAGCCCACCTCTACAAATATTTGTTGAAAACTCTGTTATCTACCGATACTCTTCGAGCATTTTTTCAAACGCTTCGTCGGAAACCTCGTGTTCGTAGGCGGGAATATGGGTGATACCGAGAAGGTCTTCGTAAAGCTCTCGTTCGTCGCGGCGGTAGATGACCCCAAGCGGCAGTTTCTCGGTCTCGATCGCTTTTTCAAAAGCCAGCTTGCGGTCGGTCGGATCGTAATCCTCCGGCAGGTAGTAGGTGTTCTCCCTGAACCACTGGTAGGTATTTATCTTGTTGAATATCACACAGGGCTGGAAAATATCGACAATGGAACACCCCTTGAACGAAACCGCCTGCTTGATGATTTCCTTTGTCTGCTCACCGTCAGCGGCGCTTGCGCGTGCGATAAAGGGCGCATCGAGAGCAAGCAGAACCGCAACCGGATTGAACGGCTCGAGCATAACACCGTTAAACTGAAGGGAGGTTGTCATGCCCATGCGGGAAGTAGGAGAAGCCTGCCCCTTGGTGAGGCCGTAGACCATATTGTCGTGCACAATCACGGTTATGTCGTAGTTGCGTCGGATAGCATGCAGAAAATGGTTCCCGCCCTCTCCATACATGCATCCGTCACCTGATTCGGCAATAACTGTCAGGTTGCGGTTAGCGAGCTTGATCCCCATGGCGACAGGCAGCGCCCTGCCATGGAGCCCGTTAAACATGCTGGCATTGACATATTGCGGCAGTTTGGCTGCCTGTCCGATGCCTGAGACAATCACAAGGTTTCGGCGATCCAGATCAAGCTCGTAAAGAGCGTCTTTCACAGCGTCGAGCAGTTTATAGTTTCCACATCCGGGACACCAGTTGATGTCTTTGCCCTGCATGTCAAACGGGTTGGCTGTCATGTTATTCATGCCCTACCTCCTGTAATGCCTCCATAACTTCCTCAACCGAAAACGGTTCGCCTGTCGCCTTGAGTATTCTCTTTGAAACACGCACACCGGCCTCACGGTTGAGCAAATCCGCGAACTGCCCTGTCGCATTGTTTTCAAGCACAATCACATTCTTTGCCTCAAACATTCCTCTGACTTGCGGGTTCAGCGGATAAAGCTGGGAAAAGTGCAAACCGGCAATATCTTTTCTTCCCAGCTTTTCGAGCGCTTCTTCCAGCACTCCCCTGTTCGATCCCCAGGAAACAACAAGGCTTCCTGCTTCAGCAGGACCGAAAAGCTCAGGCAGCAATGCCTCACGGCTGAGCTTTTCGAGGCGCTGGAGCCGTTTGTGAACCATTTCCTTCCGAATCCCGAAATTCTCGGTCAGGTGACCGCTTTCATCATGCTCATGAGAATCAGCTTTTACAACTCCGTCACCATAACCGGGCACACCACGCGGAGACAGGCCGCTTTTCGTCAAGCGATATCTTTTGTAGTCCCTGTCTGTCCTGACAATATGCCGTTCTACCGGCAGCCTGACAACCTCGGACCTCTCGACCGAAGCGACTGAGTCGAGAAAAAACTGATCGGTCAGCACAAAAACTGTTGTCTGGTATCTGTCGGCAAGGTTAAACGCCCTCTGGACAAGCTCGATTGCCTGCGCGAACGATCCGGGGGCGAGAATCACTCGTGAAAAATCCCCGTGACCGGCGTACAGCGAGAGATTGAGGTCGCCCTGTTCAGTACGTGTCGGCAATCCCGTAGCAGGTCCGGGCCGCTGGCCGATATGCACTACAACCGGCATCTCGGTAACACCGGCAAGACTTATCCCTTCTTCCATCAGCGCAAACCCGCCCCCGGAAGTACTGACGATTGCCCGCGCGCCGGCATAAGATGCGCCGAGCGCCGCGTTGATTGCGGAGATCTCGTCCTCTGCCTGGTCAACGACAATATCGAACTCGTCCGCCTTACGGGCAAGAAATGTCAAAAGGCCTGTTCCCGGAGACATGGGGTAGGAAGAAATAAAGCTGCACCCGGCGGCAACCGTTCCGATCCCTACTGCCGTGTTTCCATCGATAAGCAGTTCATCGGAAGGCGTATCGGCGGGTTTGATCGTCACCTCGATCCCGTTTCCGGCAGCTGTTTCCTTGCCGAAACCATATCCTAGCTCGGCTGCCTTTATATTCTTCGCGACAACCTCTTCACCTTTGGAGGCGAACTGCACGGAAAGGTACTCTGAAAAAGCATCGAGGGATATGCCGAGCAAGCCCAGCACCACTCCGACTGCCACGGTGTTCGAGAAAACAGGATTTCCTGCCTCTTTTGCGAATTCGGCTATGGGCGTATCGATAAAGTTGCTGATCTCCTTGCCCTCGACGTGATCTTTCTCGGCAAAAACAAGGGTTGATTCTCCGATACGTTCTTCAAGATGATCGACTGCTTCGGCATTAAGCGCGACCAGGAAATCTATCCCGTGAACATATGCCCTGCGTTTTTTCCCTGTAATTCTGACTTCGGTGGAATTGCTTCCTCCCCTGATGCGGGACATGAATTCGGTGCAGGCAAACACATAATAGCCGCTCCTTTTGAGAACCTTGACAAGTGCATCTGCTATTGTCTGAACTCCCTGACCTGCCGCTCCTCCGAATACAATAGATATTTCGTCTGCATAGTGGTGCATGGGGAAAAGATTTGTTCCGGTTTTCTCATATAACACCGCAGCCTGCAAGAAAATTCAAAAAGAACCTGGCGTATCCGTTAAGGCTATTTCATATAATGTTTGCGCGGCGAGCACAAAACCCATAACATTCATAAAAGTTCATAAAACATTGAACATTAACCATGCAAAAGCGGAAAGTTTTTCTTGTTACAGGTGCTTCCACCGGAATCGGGGAGGCCGTCGTGAAACTGGCTGTCAACGCCGGATTCAGAACAGTACTTGCCGCCCGCTCGACATCCGGGCTCGAAGCATTGCGGGATGAGCTCGGCAGGGAAAACGCCATTGCAGTAACGTGCGATGTTTCCGACTGGAAAGCCCAGAAACAGATGATAGATATCGCTATCGAGCATTACGGCCGGCTCGACGTTGTTTTTGCCAACGCGGGTTTTTCAAAAGGTTCACCTTTCTATGGAGGTGAAGACAAGCTCGATGAATGGAAAGAAATGGTGCTTACAAATGTCTATGGGGCCGCGGTCACTGCGCGGTTGTGCCTTCCTGAACTGGTGAAAACCGGCGGACATTTCCTCATCACCGGATCGGTCGTCGGTCATATCACTTCAATCCGCAACCTTTATTCAGCCACCAAATGGGCCGTCAGCGCAATCGCTCAGGCTGTTCGTAATGAGATGGTCGGCACCGGCATCCGTGTAACCCTTGTTGAGCCTGGCGTTGTCGATACCCCATTCTGGGGAGAGGTGCCCAAACCGGACGCCCCGGAATTAAAGCCTGACGATGTTGCGCAGGCGGTAATGTATGCAGTGAGCCAGCCGCCGCATGTTGATGTGAATCAGGTGTTGATTAGGCCCACAGGACAACCCCACTAATTCGCTGCTCCGCAATACGGCCCTTTCGCCCAATCTCCACGTCATGCCAGTACATCCGATGCTCATGTATTCACATATACACTCCGCTTCGGATGTACTGGCATTTCTTGATCTTGAACGAAATCTTCCGCATTGCGGAGCAGCGCAGTTAATCAAATGGCGTTACACTATCTTTTTCCCACAATATTTCAACATATCCGGGCACCGTTCGCCTTGTTCTCGAATCGCTCCCTTCGCTTATTCGGCGGACTCTGTGTTTTTTATTCCAAACTCCGCTACGGAAGAACAGCTATTCCTCGATCTTGAACGAAATCATCCCTACTACAGGGCTGTGCAGTGTCGGGGCAATGCTCGCTACGCTTAACTAACGGAACCTTTTTCCCCGGTCTCATTGTTATTCATCAGAGTTTCCGGTCCGGCCGATATTCCATTCTCCCGTAACCACCTGTAATCGAATTCCGCAACGCATGCACCACAACGGCAGCACGATAATCCTGGATAGTCATAAACACAGGTTCTTCGATTCAGGAGGATCAAAACCGACGCTGCTTCTGCTTCACGGCATATCATGTTCCTTTGACTTTTTCGAACAGGTTATCCCGTTGCTTTCCAGATCATTCAGGGTCCTGGCGCTGGACCTTCTGGGGTTTGGCTCTTACGAAAAAAACCTTTTGATATCGAGAGACAAGAAGGCCATAGACACCGTGATGGTCCTGAACAGAAATTTCAGGCGGCTCGACCTCTCAAGAACGGGACTCAGGCAGGATCTGGGCCGCATCAATATTCCGGTTCTGATTTTATGGGGTGATCACGATCAGTATATTTCACCATCAGTTGCCAGAAGAGCTCATAAGGAAATTTCCGGTTCGGAGCTCTATATTTTCAAAGATTGCGGCCATGCTCCCATGCTCGAATACCCTGAACCGTTCAGTAAAAAGGTCACCCGCTTTCTCCTTGAAGAAAAACAATAACACACAACGATGCTCATTACATTTGAAGGAATAGACGGCGCAGGTAAATCGACGCAGGTAAAAAAACTGAAGAAGCACCTCACTGAAAAGGGACATGAAGTACTTACCCTGCGCGAGCCCGGAGGAACCATTGTTGCAGAGAAAATCCGGGATCTTTTACTTGAGAGCAAACATGAGATCACACCGGTGGGCGAACTGCTTCTTTTTTCCGCAAGCCGCGCGGAACTGGTTCAGAATGTTATAATGCCGGAACTCGAAAGGAACAAGGTCGTCATACTCGACCGTTTTTACGATTCTACGACTGCCTATCAGGGCTATGGCCGCGGGCTGGACCTTCAGGTACTGGAAAGGATCAACTCCATATCCTCTTTCGGCCTGGAACCCGATCTTACTTTCTTTCTCGATATCTCACCTGAAGATGCTCTTATCAGAAAATTTTCCGAAAAATCAATCCCCCTTGCGTTCGAAGAAAATGAGCTTGACCGCATGGAAAGCTCGGGACTTGCTTTCTATCAGAAGGTCAGAAATGGCTATCTGAAGCTTGCCGAAAGCAATAAGAGGTTTGTTCTGCTGAACGCCAGCGAGAAACCCCATGACATTCATTCTCAAATCGTGGCAAAACTGAACGCCATGACATAGGCAACCCACCGTTATGCGGGCCTCACGTTACTTTTTCGCAAAAAGTAAATCCTTTAACCGGATCTTTTGTTAGATTGTCACTCATATCTTCCTAAAAACACTGCTTCGGTAACCGGAACTCATGCAACATCTTCTGAAAGAAAAGAATCTCGAGACATGCACGTCGCCCATCTATCTTCAGGACATCCGAACGCTTAAGGAATTCTATCAGCTAAAATCCGAAACCCGTGACCTGCGCCAGCCTATTGTGCGTAACATCATGAAACAGAGGGTTGTCGGCCAGCAGTGTATCGAGTCTTTGAAAAACGCCCTTTATTCACTTGAAACCATCCACATTGACGATTATACCGGACAGAGAGTTCTGCGGCTCGACGGGATGAAACAGATCGAGGTTGACCTGACATACGAGATCAGGGAGCTGAAAAAAGATATCTATTATCTCGAGTATGGTGAGGATCATTTTATTAACTATCTGGCTAAATTCATACCTGACTTCCGCAAATATGTCAATGAAGGAATAGAAAAGCTTGGTGGAACATTGTTCAACGCCTTCATTACCGATCGGGACGGTACGACAAACAACTACTGCGGTCGCTACCGCTCCTCAGTCCAGCCGATTTATAATTCTGTTTTTCTTTCGAGGTTCGCAAAAAACCGGTGCCGTTTCCCGATTTTCATTACTTCTGCTCCTCTCAAGGATTTCGGCATTCTGAACGTATCGATCAATCCAAGTGACATTTTTTTCTACGCAGGCTCCAAAGGAAGAGAGTTCATCGACCCTGAAGGAAAGTTTCACAGTTACCCGATCGATGAGCACAAGCAGGAGCTCATACACCTGCTGAACGAGAGATTGCGCCAGCTGCTGAAAGATCCGATCTTTGAAAAATTCAACTTTATCGGGTCCGCTCTGCAATTCAAGTTCGGGCAAACGACGATCGCCCGTCAGGATATCACGTGCTCGATCAATCCTGAAGAATCAACAGCTTTTCTCGAAAAAATCAAGAGTATCGTCAAGGAGATCGACCCCGAATGCAGGAACTTCAGAATCGAGGACACAGGTCTCGATATCGAAATAATCCTTACGATCGACCAGGAAGGGAAAGACTCCGTCAAGGATTTCGACAAGGGTGACGGCCTGGAATTTATCTGTAACAAGATAGATATCGACACCGGGCACGGCCCGAATCTTGTTTGTGGCGACACTTCCTCGGACATTCCGATGCTGAAAAAAGCCGTTGAATTGTGCGATGACGTATGGACGATATTCGTGACAAAGGAAGAGGATCTGGCGGAGCAGGTGCAGGAAATCTGTCCGCAGAGCATGATTGTCCCGTCGCCGGACATTCTCCTTACCATTCTGGGGCTGCTCTCGCTGTAGTCCCTTTTCTAATATTGCCTAAACTTTAATAATCGGTTTTATCTACTATGTTTAAAGGAGTCATTTTCGATCTGGACGGAGTTGTGACAGGAACAGCAAAAATTCATAGCCTCGCCTGGGAATCGATGTTCAACGAGTTCCTGAAAGAGTACGCGGACGCAAACAACGAACCTTTCGTACCTTTTGATCCTGCCCTCGACTATCTGAAATATGTAGACGGCAAACCACGCATGGAGGGAGTCAGGAGCTTTCTCGAGTCCCGTGAAATTGAACTTCCTTTCGGTGAAATCGACGACGTACCGGAAATGCCCACTATCTGCGGCCTTGGAAACCGCAAAAACGAAGTGTTCACGGAAATCCTCATAAAAGAAGGCCCTGAAGTTTTCCAGAGCACTGTTGAATTCATCGAGGAACTGAAGTCGAGAGGAGTGCGCATCGGTATCGCTTCTTCAAGCAGAAACTGCAAGCTTATTCTCGAGCTTGCAAAACTCGAACACCTTTTTGAAACAAGGGTTGACGGCGAAGTTTCTCTTGAACTGGGCCTGAAAGGCAAACCGAATCCGGACATTTTCACAACCGCAGCTGAAAATCTCGGGCTTCATCCCCACGATTGCGTTGTCGTGGAAGATGCCATTTCAGGCGTGCAGGCCGGATCGGCAGGGAATTTCGGTCTGGTGCTCGGCATCGCCCGTGAAATAGAGGGCATGCTGTTACAGGAGGAAGGGGCGGACATCGTGGTAAGAGACCTTGGGGAAATCAGTGTTGATGAAATTTTTCAATGGTTTGAAAAAGACCTTGTCGATGACGGATGGAACCTGCGTTATGCAACGTTCAAACCGAAGGAGGAAAAGCTGCGGGAAACGCTGACAGCAATCGGCAACGGGTACCTTGGAACAAGGGGAGCATATGAAGGCTCAAAAGCCTCTCTGTACCACTACCCTGGAACATACCTTGCCGGGATATTCAACAAAATACCCTCGGAAGTCCATGGTGAAACGATTTATAACAACGATTTCGTCAACTGCCCCAACTGGCTTCCGGTTGAATTCAGGATCTGCTGCGGCAGCTTTATTGACCCGTTTGACCAGACAATCCTCAGTTACCGTCAGGACCTCGATCTGCAAAACGCTGTCATGAACCGTGAAATTGTTTTTCAGGATAATCTCGGAAGGATCACCAGCATAACCAGCAGACGCCTGGCGAGCATGGACAATCCCCATCTCTGCGCCATGCAGTTTTCTTTTGTGCCGGTAAACTATTCCGGAGAAATTGAGTTCAGAGCCGCTATCGATGGCACTATTGAAAACAAGGGCGTGGCGAGATACAGCTCACTTGCGTCCGATCATCTTGAACATGTCGACAGCGGTGCTTCTGATGAAGGAATCTTTCTGCATGTGCAGACCAACAGCTCCCATTACCAGATAGTAACGCATGCAAAAAGCAGCGTTCATGTTTCCGGCTCACCGGTACAGACCCAAAAAAGCATTGAGTCGTCCCCGAGATACGTAGCCGAAGTTTTCAAGGTGCCGCTCGACAAGGGCCAGCAATGCACGATTGAAAAAATTGCAGCCTACCACACGTCGCTCGACCAGGAACATGATGATCCGAAATCCGCAGGTGCCAAGGCTATTGCCGATGCGCAATCGTTTGCCGTGTTGTATGAAGCGCATGCGGCAGCATGGGAAAAAATCTGGGACAAAAGCAACATCTCTATCGATGGCGATCGTTTCAGCCAGAAAGCCCTCCGCTTCCACACCTATCATCTTATGGGAACCGCTTCACCGCATAATCCTTCCATTGACGCAGGCATGCCGGCAAGAGGACTGAACGGAGAAGCGTACCGCGGCCATATTTTCTGGGATGAGATATACATTCTCCCCTTTTTCATCCATCATTTTCCCGACATCGCAAAGGCCCTGCTGATGTATCGCTACAAAAGGCTCGATGCGGCAAGAACCTATGCGAGGGAAAACGGATTCGAGGGAGCCATGTTTCCATGGCAGACAGCCGATGACGGCAGTGAAGAAACGCAAATCATCCATTACAATCCTCAAAGCGACACCTGGGGGCCTGATCTGAGCAGAAACCAGCGACATGTTTCCATCGCTGTCTTCTATAACACCTGGCGGTACGCTCATGAAACCGGCGACACGGAATTTCTCGAGCAATATGGTGCAGAGATGCTCTTTGAAATCGCACGCTTCTGGTCGAGCATCGCCAGACACCTGCCCGATACCAACCAGTATCACATAGAAGGCGTTATGGGACCGGATGAATTCCATGAAAAACTTCCGGGAAGCCACAAGGAAGGATTGAAGGACAACGCCTATACGAACATTATGACGGCATGGCTTCTTGAAAAATCCATAGAACTGTCTGAAACACTTGATCCTTCAGTAATGGACAAGCTTGTCAACGACATCAAACTCGGGTATGACGAGATCGGGGAATGGAAAAAGATATCTAGCAACATGCATATCATCCTCACAAAGGAAGGCATACTCGAGCAGTTTGACGGCTATATGGGGCTCAAGGAGCTTGACTGGGAACTGTACAGGAAAAAGTATGGAAACATACACCGTATGGACAGGATCCTGAAAGCCGAAGGTGACTCTCCGGACAACTACAAGGTTGCCAAGCAGGCCGATGTCCTGATGACTTTTTACGCTCTTTCGCCTTTCGAAGTGAAACACATTCTTGAAAAGAACGGTCATCATATCGATGATCCCGTAAAACTGGTCAGAGACAACTACAGCTACTATGAGCCCCGTACCAGCCACGGCTCCACACTCAGCAAGGTTGTCCATGCGATCATCTCAAGCCACCTCCACGACGGCCATGAAACCGCCTGGCGCTGGTTTATGGAATCGTTGAAAAGCGATATAGAGGATACGCAGGGAGGCACAACCCAGGAAGGCATTCACTGTGGTGTCATGGGCGGAACCCTCGACGCGGTTACACGGTATTTTGCCGGCATATCGTTTGCCAACGACATGTTGAATGTTCACCCTAACCTTCCGGAGCACTGGAGATCTCTCGACCTCAAGATATCTTTCCGCAACAGCTGGTATCGCCTGAACATCTCCCGTAAAACAGTTACCCTGCACCTTCTCGAAAGCCCTGAAGAAAACGTCACTGCGAACCTCGCGGGGCACAAGGTGACTGTCACCAGAGGAGGAGAGGCGTCATGCGAATGCTGAAACCATAACGAATCCGGCAAGGAGCAAACAAAACCATGCTGTTGTGATGATTGTTTGTTCTCTGAGGATTCGTTGACTCCCTCTGTTTATTGCCATGAGTTTCGATTCAATTGCATCGCGGAATAAATAAATAGAGGCACCCTGCTGTTTGATTTTTCTCCGGGAAACGGTATATAGTAGCACGTTATTTTTCCCATATTCGACCCATTGTCCCTTACGCTATGCGGCTTTCAAATTTTCGATACAGCTTACCGAAGACCCGGATTGCGGACCGTCCGACCAAAGACCGTGACGCCTGCAAGCTCATGGTGCTGAGCCGGAGAAAGAAGGAAATCGATCATAAAATATTTTCCGACATCACTTCATATTTCAAAAAGGGTGATCTTCTCGTTCTGAACAACAGCAAGGTTTTTCCCGCTAAAATATTCGGCCAGAAAGAAAAAACCGACGCAAAGATAGAAGTGTTTCTTTTGCGTGAGCTGAACAAGGAGGCTGGTTTATGGGACGTACTCGTTGACCCGGCAAGAAAAGTGCGTGTCGGAAACAAAATATACTTCCAGGACGATGTTGTAGCCGAAGTTGTCGACAATACAACATCAAGAGGACGCACCATACGTTTTCTCAATCCTGAAATAGACGTTTTCGAGCTTGTCGAAAAAATCGGGACAGTTCCTCTTCCGCCATACTTTACGAGAAAACCCGACGAATCCGACCGTCACGACTATCAGACTGTCTATGCCTCTCAAACCGGTGCCGTGGTCGCTCCAATGGCAGGTCTCCACTTCACGATACCTTTGCTCGATGAGATAAAGAAAAAAGGGGTCAAGATACTGCAAATAACTCTCCATCCCAGCCTCAGCTCGTTCAATGCTATTGAGGTAGAGGATGTCTCCAAGCACAAGATGGATTCCGAATATTTCAACATACCCTACCAGACAGCAATGGAAATCAACGAGACCAAACTCAACAAGTCGGGAAGGGTTATCGCTGTCGGGACAACGACCTCCAGGGTACTTGAAGCCAATGCGACTGTCGAGGGAAAAATCAAGTTTGGGCAGGGCTGGACAGACAAATTCATTTACCCTCCTTACCAGTTCAAGGTTATCGACGCACTTGTCACGAATTTCCAGCAACCTGAAACCACTCTGCTCATGATGGTCAGTGCTTTTGCCGAGTACCGGCTGCTGATGGATGCCTACAAACTGTCCCTGAAAAGCGGCTACCGTTTTCTGGCCTACGGTGACGCAATGCTTATCCACTAAAAATCGCGACGAAGCAAGAGAGACCATGAGCTCATATGCCATTATAGCAGCAAGCGGCGTTGGAAAACGTATGAAACTGCAAGGGGGTCTCAGTAAGCAGTTGCTTGAGATCGGCGGGTATCCTGTCCTTTATCACACCCTGGCAGCTTTCGAGCAGGCCACAGCAATAGATGCGGTTTTCATTGCCACTAAATCCGGGAACATCGGGATACTGGAAAACATGAAAGACCGATACGGATTCACCAAGATTCAATCCATAATACCCGGAGGAAAAGAACGCCAGGACTCGGTCTACAACTGTATCGACCTCATAGAAAAACAGATTGCGAGCACAGGCAAGTTGCCGGAAGCCATTCTGGTTCATGACGGCGCCAGACCGTTCATTCAACCGGGGGAAATCAACGATATAGTCTTTCTGTCAACAAAACACGGAGCGTGCGTGCCCGCAACGAAACCAAAAGACACGATCAAATACATTGCTGACAATCCTGATTATTTTGGCGAAACGCTTGACCGAAGCCGGCTCCTTCAGGTTCAAACACCACAGGGCTTTGCTGCAAATATCCTGATTCAGGCGCACAAACACGCCAGGCTCGAACAGTGCTACGCTACCGATGATGCCGCCCTGGTTGAGAAATTTTTCCCCGAGCAGAACATCAGGATCTACGAAACGGGATACCACAATATCAAGATCACTACCCCCGAGGATATCCACCTTGCAGAAGCAATTCTGGCCAAATTGCAGTCGGAGCGGGAGCTCTCCCCTGCCGGAAAAAGTTGATCTATCATAAAAGCGTTGCGTTATAGAACAACTGTTTGTATATTAGCACCCCTGTGTTCACGAACACATTTTCATCGGGATGCAGGTGCTTTGAAAAAGAGATTTTTTGTCCAAAATCAAGGATTTTCACAAGTCCCGATAAGTATGAAAAAGACGAAGAAATCGGGCAAAAATGCCTGTTTTGAGCATCTGGAATGGTGAGGTAGCTCAGTTGGTAAGAGCGCAGGATTCATAACCCTGAGGTCGAGGGTTCAACTCCCTCCCTCACCACCAGCAATTGTTGAGTTGTTGATTTGTTGAACTGTTGAATTTCGAACTGTGCGGCAGAAATATTGCTTGTAAGCAAAACAACTCAACAAATAAACAACTAAACACATCAACATCATTCCCTCGCGGGTGTAACTCAGTTGGTAGAGTGTTTGCTTCCCAAGCAAAATGTCGCGAGTT
>JAKSDB010000326.1 GCA_022360415.1 Chlorobiales bacterium | reverse complement strand
GGCATAGAGACTCGGACTTTTTTTACTGTAACCACGATCGTCAGAATTCTGAACCGTTTGCCATTGAACAACTGATCGGCCACGAAATCCATACTCCAGACCTGATGCATGCCAGTTGCCTCAATGCGCTGCTGAGCAGTTTCTGCGAGGTCGTTTTGTCCGAAGGCTCAACCCTTCCTGACGATAAATCCGATACACCCGTTTATGGCTATCTGTAAAACCTTCACGGCGCAACATCGTCCAGATTCGACGATAGCCATAGCGTATCCGGCTAAAGGCAATCTCTTTCATCCGCATGGTCAGCAGCGATTCATCACGTCGATGTGGCTTGTAAAACCAGGGCGAATGCTGCAACTGCACTGTCCGGCAAGCTCGACGGAGGGAGACCCGATAGGCACTGAGGAGATCGTTCACCAGTTCACGCTTTTTTCGTGCCCTTACAGCTTTTTTTTATGACACCCTGCAGCAGCATCTGCTTGTCAAGGCTGAGATCTGCGACAAGCTTCTTCAGCTGGGCGTTTTCTTCTTCGAGTTGGCGAAGACGGCGCAGCTCGGCCACACCCATGCCACCAAATTTTTTCTTCCAGTTGAAGAATGTTGCCTGCGAGACGCCCAACTGCCGACAGTTCTCTTCGACACGAGTGCCGGTTTCTGCCTGACGCAGGGCAAAAGCGATCTGTTCTTCGGTGAATTTCGACTTTTTCATGGCAATGATCCCTTGTTTGGTTCAAGATACTCATTGCCGAAAAACTTTACTTTCAATTGTTCCAGTTTTCTGGGGGGAGGTCAAGTCAACTTGTTTCTCGTCACTAAAAAAGGCGGTTGATTGAGTTCAACCGCCTTTTTCGCTATTGATCCTTGCCGTTCGTTATCTCTTCATCGACCGGCGCTTTCTGTTTGCTTTTCTTCGAGCTGTCCGAAGCTTTTGTAAACTTCAACCTGTCGTTCTTCTCGTCATAGGAAATCCTGACCGTACTGCCTTCCGGGAACTTTCCTTTCAGCATCTCCTCAGCCAGAGAATCCTCGACATTGCGTTGCATGGCCCTTTTCAGCGGCCTTGCTCCGAACTTCTGATCATAGCCTTTCTCGACAAGAAACTCCTTCACCTTGTCATCAATCGTGACCTCGATTCCCATTTCATGCAGCCGTTTGAAAAGCTTGCCTGCGATGATATCGATAATCTGGAAGATATGTTTCTTTTCGAGCTGGTGGAACACAATGGTATCGTCGATCCGGTTCAGGAATTCAGGATTGAACACGCGTTTCAATGCGTTCTCAACGGTTGATTTCATCGATTTATAGCTGCTTTCAGCCGCATCACCCGATGCAAATCCTATACCGCTGCCGATACTCTTGATATCTTTCGCCCCGATATTGGAAGTCATGATAATGATCGTGTTCCGGAAATCAACCTTGCGGCCAAGTCCGTCTGTCAGAACTCCTTCATCGAGCACCTGAAGCAGAATATTGAATACATCGGGATGCGCCTTCTCGATCTCGTCGATCAGCACGACCGAGTAAGGTTTCCTGCGAACCTTCTCTGTCAGCTGACCCCCTTCTTCATACCCCACATATCCCGGGGGTGCACCGACAAGCCTGCTGACGGAAAACTTCTCCATGTACTCGCTCATGTCCGCTCTGATGAGGGCATCTTCGCTGTCAAAAATGTAGCGTGTGAGCGCCTTGGCAAGCTCGGTTTTGCCGACCCCCGTCGGACCGAGGAATATGAACGAGCCGATCGGCCTTGCAGGGTCCTTCAGGCCGGCTCTTGTCCGCTGAATTGCCTTGGTAATCTTGTCGATAGCCTCATCCTGACCGATCACTTCTTTCTTAAGCTCACTTGCCATGTTGAGCAGTTTTTTCGACTCGGATTGCGCAACCTTGATAACCGGTATACCCGTCATCATGGCAACAACGGATGAAATATCGGCTTCGGTTACATCATACACCGTGTCGGCGGCACGCTCCTCCCACTCAACCTTTGCCTGTTCGAGAGAATCCAGAAGCGTCTTCTCCTTGTCACGGAGTTTCGCAGCTTCCTCGAAATTCTGCATTCTGACAACCCGGTTTTTTTCGGCCTTGATCTCTTCTACGGACTGCTCCAGATCGAGAATGTTTTTTGGAACGTGTATATTGCTCAGGTGCACTCTGGCACCAGCCTCGTCCATCACGTCGATCGCCTTGTCGGGCAGATACCTGTCGGTGATGTAACGTTCGGAAAGTTTTACCGCCTTCTCTATCGCATCATCATCATAACGAACATGGTGATGAGCTTCGTATTTGCTCTTGATGTTGTGCAGAATCTGAATGGTTTCATCAACCGTGGCCGGTTCAACCATGATTTTCTGGAAACGCCTGTCAAGCGCTCCGTCCTTTTCAATATACTGCCGGTACTCGTCGAGCGTCGTGGCACCGATGCACTGCAGCTCACCCCTGGCAAGAGCCGGTTTGAAAATGTTGCTCGCATCGAGAGATCCTGAAGCCCCTCCCGCACCGATAATGGTGTGAAGCTCGTCGATAAACAGAATAACGTCACGTGAACGCTCAAGTTCATTCATCAACGCTTTCATACGTTCCTCGAACTGGCCCCGGTACTTGGTGCCTGCAACAAGAGCCGCAAGATCGAGAGCGACAACCCTTTTGTCGTAGAGTATCCGCGAGACCTTGCGCTGAACGATCTTCAGGGCGAGACCTTCGGCAATAGCTGTTTTGCCAACACCCGGCTCACCTATCAGGACAGGGTTGTTTTTTTTCCTCCGGCTCAGGACCTGTGCCACCCTTTCGATCTCTTTTTCCCGACCGATGATGGGATCAAGCTTGTCTTCCATCGCAAGCCGTGTAATATCCCTGCCGAAGTTGTCAAGGACAGGCGTCTTTGTACGTTCGCCCCTTTTTGACTCGGCTTTTTTCGGATACTTTTCAGAACCGGATGAAAATGCTCCTTCCATCGAAGATTCTCCCGATTCGCTTTTCCCGCTCGTTATGGTCATCAGTTCATCCCTGACAGCATCGTAGGACACCCCGAATTGCTCGAGAATCTGGGCAGCGACGTTATCCTCGCCTTTCAGAATGGAAAGGAGCAGATGCTCGGTACCGATAATATTCGACTTGCAGATCTTGGCTTCGAGATAGGTTATCTTGAGAACCTTTTCAGCCTGCTTTGTGAGAGGAACGTTACCCATCTGGGCCGCAGCCACTTTCTGATGGGTGCTCTCCTCGATTTTCTGCTTGAGCTTGAAAAGATCTATACTGAGGTTTTTAAGGATTCTTGCGGCAATGCCTTCCCCTTCCTTTATCAGGCCCAAAAGCAAGTGCTCCGTTCCTATATAGTCATGGCCAAGCCTGAGAGCTTCCTCCCGGCTGTGACGGATGACGTCCTGTACTCTGTTTGAAAAATTACCGTCCATTCTCCTGCTTAAAGTAAATGTTAAATATGGGTCCATTCCAACGTAACGTACCTGTTCACAACCTGTTCACGCGAACCTGCTCCAACCGGTTGCCGGAAAGCTCCGGAAACGTAAGGGGTTTTTGAAGAAGAAGCTTGATCCGGTACCGAATTAATAATATAAAGATAGAGAGTCAAAAGCAATTAACTTTAAGGAAAACAGAAATCCCCTGCTAAAGGTTTCTATCCCTGAAGTAGTGACAAGTGACGAGAAAATCGTTGAACTGTTGAATTGTTTATTTGTTGAATTGTTCGGGAAAACTGTAAGGGCAAACCTGTGTGTTTGCCTTGATTTCGATACCGATCCAGGGCTCAATCACTGAAAGAAATCAAGGCATTATTCAGGTTAGATCGCTTTGGGAAGGAAGAAAAGTCTCCAGATTGTTCGCTGTTTGACTTTTCACTTTTGAATTTTGACTTTCTCTCAAGAATGGACATAACACACATATTCATAGATGATAACAATCCGGCACACCGGGAACTGTCCATATACAGGAGTGGAGAAATCAACCGTGTACGGCTCAGCGACAGGACTTACAAAGTTTATGAAAGACTTGAGGTAACAGCGCACAACCACACCGCTCTGTTTCATTACGGAATTGTTGAATCACTCAATGTCCTTCCTTTTATATCCGAAACAGGGCACGGACTGGACAGCTGGGACGAGGCCTTTCTGCACCACAGCCAGCTTGAAAAAATGCTCTTGATACTCAGGGAAGCCGCACGGAAAATAGAACCCGGAAAAAAGGAAAAAACACTTCTCGGCTGGCACGACACTCCTGCGGCCGCCGCCTACTGGAGAACCATCGACTCTCAGGAGTTTATGGGCTTTCTCGACAAGCTGAAAACGTTTGTCGAGGAAAGCATCGAGGACAAATACGACCTGGAGTTTATTCTTTAGGGCACCTTTATTAAAGGACACCTGAAGCGTTTAAAACCGCAAGACAATCCCTGTGAGCCATGCAATATCGGTTTCCGCTTCGTTCAATCCCCACTTGATACCCGCGTCGATATCGAAGTCTTCGGTCACCGAATAGATCAGGCCGCCAAGAATAAAGGCTGGGTGATCGTCAACTCCCTTTTCAGGATTTGTTTCCAACCCGATATTGCAGACACCCGTCATATCTGCAGTAACATTGATTTCACCAGCAAAAGATGCGTGCCAGATGTCTTTTTGAAGAAACATATCGTCTTCATCCAGGCTATAAGCATTACGTGTATACCCCAGATTGAGATGCAGTTTACCCAGAACCCCTTCTTTGGAGACAAGCAAGGTACCTCCTCCGGAAATTTCACCGTTACCCAGCCCTTTTTTCTCGTCTCCTGTAGGGAAAGAAACCGCAGGCTTCAGTGCGACACTCAGACCCCGGTTTTCATATTCAAAAAACCTCCATTTAACCTCGAAGAAAAGATCTCCGACCCCATCCGCTTCAGCAACGGTAGCCCCACTTTCTTTAACCGTATACCAGGCATAAGGCATCCCAAGAATAAAATCGATATTTTCAGCGACCCCATACGAGAGAATTGCAGCCACTTCGCCTCCGGTCTCATCAACGGCACCATCCTCATTATCGATGAATTCACTGTTCACCTCAAGCTGAAACCTGCCGGTTCCCTGGGTTCCCGTATCATCAGTAATCAGGGGGTGAGCCGCATGCAGAGGAGGAGAAAAAAGCACCAGCATCGATGCTAAAAAAGCGGCTCGGAGCTTAACAGATGTATTGTTCAATTCTTCCAGATTTTAAGCGTTTACAATGCAGTATTACTGTTCATTTTTCCGACAGTTCAAGCGGATCAGGCACCCGAAAACGGTAGCCGAGAGACTGTTCGAGCTTGCTGCTGTC
>JAKSDB010000300.1 GCA_022360415.1 Chlorobiales bacterium | reverse complement strand
GAGCCTTCAACCGTTTTTTCAAACAAAAACGGTTTACGGTCGTCTCTCGCTATCCTGCCCTTGATCGCGATCACGGTACGGAAGAGTGCCTTCCGGTCGCCGGTGTTTTCCATTTTCCTCAAAAGGTGGTTGACATTATCATCGTATGTTGGTGACGTCCTTTCAGGTACAGGCGCGAAGCGTGCAGAATAAACACCGGGAGCACCATCAAGGGCCCCCACTTCGAGCCCTGTGTCATCGGCAAGTGTCACAAGGCAGGGGAAACGGTCTGAAAGAAGGTTGAAAACCGCCTCGGCTTTCAGCTTCGCATTCCCCTCGAGGGTTTCTTCCGTTTCCTCTATCTCTATGTCTGCCTGAAGGTCGGCGAGGGAATAAACACTGACTTCAGGGGCAATGTTTTCCAGAAGCGGTTTGATTTCCCGCACCTTGTCACGGTTGTTCGTGGCAAGGACAACAGTCATTTTGTTTGTTGATTCGCTCATTTGCTTCGAGAGTTATTAATAAGACGCAACATCTCCTTCACTGCGCTTTCAATCCCCACGAGTGAGGCGCGTGCAATAAGGGCATGGCCGATACTGACTTCTTCAATTTCTTCGATCCTGCTGAACGGGATGATGTTGTAATAGTTCAGACCATGGCCGGCAACAACACGGAGACCGTTCTCTCGGGCAAATATCGCTGCGGTTCTTATCCTGTTGATTTCAGCGTTGATATCGCCGGCTTTTTTTTTCAGGGAATAGGGGCCGGTATGCAGCTCGACAAGGTCGGCCCCGGCTTCTGCCGCAAGCGTAACTGCCTGTTTGTCGGGTTCGATAAAAAGACTTACCTCTATGCCTGCCTCCTGTACCGGCTTTATATATTCAACCAGCCTGTCATAATGCAGGGCGATGTTGAAACCGCCTTCGGTGGTCAGTTCCTGTCGTTTTTCCGGAACCAGTGTGATAAGCTCCGGTTTTGTTCGGATGGCAATTTGCTGCATTTCCTCCGTCATTGCCATCTCGAGGTCGAGCTTCGTAGTGACAGTCTCGCGCAATCGTTCAAGGTCGCGATCCCTGATATGCCGGCGGTCTTCGCGCAGATGGCAGACGATGCCGGATGCGCCTGCAAGCTCGGCAATCATCGCTGCAGTTACCGGATCGGGCTGCTGCTCGTTCCGGGCGTTCCGCAGGGTTGCTATATGGTCGATATTGACGGCTAATTGCATATGCAGTAGGCTGTGTTTCGGTATACAAGTCTGGAATTTAAAAGATAATACATCAAAAAAAACTGTTTCCTTCATGCTGCACAGTGTTTGCAGATCAATCTCCCGGTCCCGTGTACTGCTATCCCGGTGAAATATCAGGCCGTATGGCTGTCAGTCGGACAGGCAAGCTATCATAAACAGCCCCTTTCTGTCAGATAGAAAGCCGGGTAAGGAGCTGTATGAATATGATTATGATCCTGGAAAACAGGTTTGGTGATTTTGCCGCTAAAAAAGTATGTTGGGGATGTTTTTTACAGACCTGTTGACATGTTGGGCTGATTGGCAAAAAGAAGGAAATGCCGTGCTTGTCTGTCTAACCAAGAAAAAACACTGAATTATGATCCGTTTTATAGAACTGTTCCGCCAATGTCTGTCGGATATCCGGGAGATTATGCCCTGGGACCTGGTTGACCGGATAAAGGAAAACCCTGACTTGCTCCTGCTCGATGTGAGGGAGCCGTACGAATTTGACAGGATGCATATTCCCGGATCGATGAATGTGCCGAGGGGAATCCTTGAATCGGCCTGCGAGTGGGATTATGAGGAGACGGAGCCTGAGCTGGTAAATGCAAGGGGAAGGGAAGTTGTTGTGGTGTGCCGTTCCGGTTACCGCAGTGTGCTGGCGGCTCATTCACTGCAAGTCCTCGGTTTCGAAAACGTTGCCTCGCTCTGTACAGGGCTGAGAGGCTGGAACGACTACGAAGAACCCATGGTGAGCGGCAGGGGAGAACCTGTCGAAGAGGAAGAGGCCGACGATTATTTTACCGCTAAACTGCGCCCGGACCAGATAAATCCGAAGAAAAGAAAGCAGTGATTCGTAATTGGTGATCGGGACGGTCATTGCATGGAATGCTGCTTATAGGAAAAGCCGGTTTTGCAGAGGCAGTCCCATGGGGCTGCCTCTGTGCCGAATGGGGAAAGATACAGGATGCAGGCTCAAGGAAAAGTAGGAGTGGTAAGTTTCTTTTTTTATCTTCGTCACGATCCTTGAAAGACCATCAGGGATCGGGAAAAGAAAGATATTCAGAAAGAGAAGTAAGTAAACAGCCAATCATAGATGAGTACAAGCCCGCAGCATGACACTGAGCATCTGCAGAAAACAGTGGACACGGAAATACCAACCCGGGAGCATATCGAAGAGGCCGAACGCTGTGGTTTCCAATGCCACGCAAAAGCTGCAAAGGTCCATTTCGATGAACTGTTTCCCGGCTTTATTGCCTCGGTTACCGTGGCTGCGGCGGCAACTTTCCTTTCGGAACACTACGGGGCTCCGACTATGCTTTTTGCTCTTCTGCTCGGCATGGCGTTCAGGTTCCTTTCGGAAGGTGGGAAGGCCATCGCAGGCATTCAGTTTGCATCCAAAACGATCCTGAGAATCGGGGTTGCTCTTCTGGGGATGCGGATTACCCTCGAGCAGATACTTTCGCTCGGGGCTGGCCCGATGGCAATCGTTGTTGTATCCGTCATGCTGACGATTCTTTTCGGACTGGGTTTTTCCAAAATCATGGGCAGGGGAAAGCGGTTCGGCGTGCTTACCGGGGGAAGCGTCGGTATCTGCGGCGCATCGGCCGCTCTTGCGATTTCCGCAATCCTTCCCAAGGACGAGTACAGTGAGCGAAATACCATTTTTACCGTGATCAGTGTGACCGCTCTCAGTACTGTTGCCATGATCCTTTATCCGGTCATTGTTGATCTGTTCGGACTCGACCATGAAGCAGCCGGTATTTTTCTTGGCGGCACCATTCACGATGTTGCACAGGTGGTTGGCGCGGGGTATTCCGTTTCCGACGAGACCGGCGATACCGCCACCTTTATCAAGCTTCTGCGTGTAGCCATGCTCGTACCGGCTGTTTTTACTCTTTCAGTGATTTTTCATACGCGCAACAAGGAAGAAGGTAATGCCACAGGTGGTGCTTTTCTTCCCCCGTTCATCATTTTTTTTATAGTGCTGGTCGGGATCAACAGCGCAGGAGTGACCCCTGAACCCCTTCGTCAGTTTATTGTCGATACTTCACGCTGGTGCCTGGTTACTGCTATAGCGGCTCTTGGCATGAAAACGTCCCTGAAAGCACTTTTCGACGTCGGCTGGAAGCCCGTTTCGATAATCGTGGCGGAAACTGTTTTTCTTGCAGGGCTGGTCCTGGGGGCTATCTACTGGATTGGTTAAAACGGAAAAACAAGCAGCCGGTGTGCCCGCGGAATTGGTCTTGGAGGCGGGATTGGGGAGCAGGTTGCTGTTTGACGGGGTGAACGGTTTTTTCTTGACTATAGTTATGTAATTATGTATTTTTTCCCGGTCGAAAATTCCCCGATCTGACTATGAACTGATACCCCGCCCGGCTATTGGGCTATTGAACGGAACTGTGTTATGGGGGTGGGAATTAACCGAAGCAAGTAATTATTAACAAGGAGAATTCATGAGCGAGATTGCAAGCAATACGGAACTGGATTGTCAGGGGATGAACTGCCCTTTGCCGATTCTGAAAACCAAAAAAGCCGTTGATGGAATGAAAAGCGGCGAGGTACTGAAAATGATGGCAACCGATCCCGGCTCGGTGAATGATATGGCTTCATGGTCGAAAAGAACGGGCAACGAAGTGATCG
>JAKSDB010000252.1 GCA_022360415.1 Chlorobiales bacterium | reverse complement strand
TAGGATTTCGACTGTTAAAAATTGCGACCGTATTATCGTGCTGAAAAACGGCAGGATAGCGGAAACAGGATCACATGAAGAACTGCTTGCCAAAGAGAGTATCTATGCCGACCTTTACAACCAGCAGTTGCTTGAGGATGAGATCCAATCGATCAGCTGAATTGTTCTGGCCCACGAATTAACACAAAAAAGACAACGGGCAAAAATGACTTAAAGGTCTAAAAAGACCAAAAGCAGTCTCCCTTCTTTTCTTATCTCTTCCCCATTTTGACCTTTAACTTTTTACTTTTGCCTTAATCCTCCTCTCTTTCCCCGTTTTGACCTTTAACTTTTGCCTTTTGCCTTGTCCTCCCCAAGTTCCTGCATCTGCCGGGCAAGATCCTTGCGGGAAAGGTTGTACATATGCACATAAAAAAGATTGAACATCAGTACGGCACTTCGAAGGGTCGGGGCATTGGCAGCACGCTGTATTGCCCTTCTTACCGTAAAAACCCTTTTTGTCAAAGCGGTATAACTTGGAATAAATGCCTCGATCGGAATTTTTTTCGGACGGTACAGCATCTCCTGTCCCCATGAAAAGCGGAAAGCATCATGATCGTTGCGGTCATGGAGCAGCCGACACTCATCTGCCAGACGATTGAACACTTCCGTACCGGGAATGGGACGGAGGAGGTTGATACCGGGAACATCTATTCCGGTTTCCTCCAGAAATGCCTCTATTGCATCGGTCTGTTCAAGGGTATCCTCATCGAGCCCGTAAATGAAACTTCCGTAAACACATATTCCCGCGTCACGGATATTGCGGATACACTCGGCCTGCCGGTCGGCCGGGTTATGAAATTTGTTATGAGCCCTGTTGCTCTCTTCGGCAAGACTTTCAATTCCGACAAGAAGCGCTCCGCACCCTGATCGGGCAAAAACATCGAGCAGACGACTGTTCTCACCAAGCCTGGTCGTAGCCTGGCCAACCCAGTTGATTCCGAAAGGGATCAGTTCATGAAAAAGCTTTTCGGCATAATCGTCATCGGCATTTACCGTATCATCGAGAAAAAAGAATATTCTCCTGTCCTTTTCGAGAAAACCTTCAACCTCGCGGACAACACCATCAATATCCCGGTGCCTTATCTTATGGCCGTTCATGACATGAACATTGCAAAAATCGCAACTGTAGGGACACCCGCGGGTAGTCTGTACTACATTGGTCGTAAAGTAGCTCCGTAACTCCAGTGCGTCTTTTTTCACACTACTGCCACAAGTCAGATCCGGCAGCTCATCTACACGATACTCTTTCTGTAACCTTCCTCGCCTGAGATCCGCAAGCACTTTCCTCCATATTTCGTCAGCTTCACCGATAACAAGCACATCCCCGCGATCGCGGCACCGTTCAGGAAAAACCGTTACATACGGGCCGCCCAGAACAACCCTGAAGCCTTTTTCCCGAAGGATCGCAGACAGTTCGAAAGCAGGCCTGACGGCCCCGGTCTGAACGCTGATCCCTATAAGATCCCAGTGTCTGTCCAGTGGAAATGTTTCAAAACGGAGATCACAGATATGCTGTTCGATATCCGGCTCATCGATGGAACTGAGAATCATCAGTGAAAGAGGGGGAATAGCAAATTGTGCCCGCTTTATAACATTTTTAAGCACGCTGTCTTTCAGGCTGTGGAGGAATCCGGAATGCTCCGGTTCTCCGAGAAGAGAAGGACCGTCAACACCACTGTCCGCAGGCACAAACACAAGCAGTACCGAAAGTTTATCCATCCTGTGTACTCACATGTCAATTATCGCATTCCTTTTTCCATTGTCGGCTGAAAACCGCCTATTCCTTATCGTCCTCTTCTCCCGCGAGGCCCTGAAGTCTTTTCAGCTCAAGCATCGCTTCGAGCGGTGTCAAACGATTGATGTCGATTGCATCGATAGCATGTTTGAGCTTTCTTTCCTCCTCCTCAAAAAGATAAATCTGCCGGGTTTGCATTTCATGAGCCCCGACATCACCTCCCCCCGCCGGAAAAACCACGTCCCTTTTCTCCATGCCGGCAAGAATTTCCCTGGCTCTTTTAATAACATCCGAGGGCATCCCGGCCATTTTTGCGACCTCAATGCCATAGCTGTTATCGGATGCTCCCATGACAATCTTCCTTAAAAAAACCACTTTATCAGCCGTTTCGACAACCGTCGCATTGTAGTTGCGAATGCCCTCAAAACACTCTTCCAGCTCTGCAAGTTCATGGTAGTGCGTGGCAAAGAGAGTCCTTGCCTTTATGACGTTATGAATGTACTCGCTTATAGCCCACGCAATGGACATTCCGTCATAGGTGCTGGTACCCCTGCCGATTTCGTCAAGAAGAATAAGGCTTTTTTCGGTAGCATTATTGAGAATACTGGCCCCTTCATTCATCTCGACAAGAAAGGTGCTTTCTCCTGAAGCAAGATTGTCCGAGGCTCCTACTCTTGTAAAAATCCTGTCTACAAGTCCGATTTCCGCGGCATCAGCAGGCACAAAGCTTCCAACCTGAGCAAGCAGGACAATAAGACCGTTCTGGCGAAGGAACGAGCTTTTTCCGGCCATGTTCGGGCCGGTAACAATCAGCATACGCTGCTTTTTGTCAAAAATGCAGTCGTTCGAAACATAAGGCTCATCAACACCGAGAATGCGTTCAAGCACAGGATGTCTGCCATTGCTGATGGAGAGATTGCCATGCTCTTTTATCTCGGGTTTTACGTACCGATATGCTTCAGCGCAACAGGCAAAAGAGTATAGACAATCAAGCTCGGCTACAATTTCGGCGTTTTTTTGAATAGACAGGGCTTGGGAAGCTATTCTAACGCACAGTTCACGGAAAAGCTGCTGTTCGAGCATCTGGCTTTTTTCCTCTGCGGTCAGAATTTTTTCCTCGTACTCTTTCAATGCGGTAATGGTGTAACGCTCCGCATTAACAAGTGTTTGCTTCTTTTCATAACAGTCGGGAACCTTGTCGCTGTTTGCCTTGCTTACTTCGATATAATAGCCGAAAACCTTGTTGTATTGCACCTTCAGGGAGCCGATACCGGTTTTTTCCCGCTCCGCCTGCTGAATCTGCATCAGACGGCCTTTTGCGTCTGAAGAAATCGAACGCAGTTCATCGAGCTCACAGTTGTAACCGGTCCTGATATAACCCCCGTCACGCAGTGTCGCCCCCGCTTCAGGATCAATCGCCTCCTCAACAGTTGCTGTTATTTCAGTCAGATGGACCAGCTTTTGTGAGAGCGTTCGAAGTCTGGAACTTTCTGAATTTTTCAACAGCGCCTCAAGATCAGGTATTTTTTCCAGAGCGGCACCGAGCGCACGCACTTCACGAGGCATGCTTCGCAGGGTAGCAACCCTTGCCAGCACCCTTTCGAGATCATTGATTCCTCCCAGTATTTCACCCAGTCTCTTCCGGGCAGTTTCGTGTCCATGGAGCGCCTCGACAGCATCGAGTCTGAGTTGTATTTCCTTGATTCTCTTCAGCGGAGACAAAAGCCACCGTCTGAGCAGCCTTGCTCCCATTGGGTTACGGGTATGATCTACTACCTGAAGCAAGCTGCCGCTTATTGACCCGTCCTGCATCGAAGAGATAATTTCCAGGTTTCTTTTGGTTTGCAGATCAAGCATCATGTGATGCGCGCTGTCAACCAGGGCAATCCTGGTGATATACTGCAGACGGTTCTGCCGTGTCTCTTCGAGGTACTGTAAAACAACCCCGGCGGCCACCCGGGCGGCATAGGCGGAATCGATGCCGAATCCTTTAAGCGAATGGGTTTTAAAATGCTTTCCTATCACCTGCGATGCGTTCTCTTCACTGAACATCCAGTCATCAAGAAAAGTAACAACCACTTCCGTGCGCAGCGCTCTTTCGATTGCCGTTGTAAAATCCTTGTCTCTTGAAGCAAGAAGAACCTCCGAAGGCTGGATGGACTGGAGCATATCCTGAACCTCGTCAGGAGATATATCGGCAATCTTGAACTCGGCTGTCGTCACATCGATAAATGCAATACCGGCACGCTTCTCCCGCCCTTTTTTCAAAAAAGCCAGGGCACAGAGATAATTGTTGTGCTTGTCGTCGAGGATTTCATCACTGTAAGTCACTCCCGGTGTGACAATATCGGTAATTTCCCGTCTCACAAGCCCTTTAGCCTGCGACGGGTCTTCAACCTGATCACAAACGGTAACTTTATACCCTTTTTTAACAAGACGGGCGATGTAACCCTCACATGCATGATGCGGAAACCCGGCCATGGGAATATCAGCAGCAGCTCCGTTTGACCGGCGGGTCAAAACAATATTGAGAGCTTCCGAAACCTTGCGGGCATCATCGTAAAAAGATTCGTAAAAATCTCCGACCCTGAACAGCAGCAGATATTCGGGATAGCGTTCCTTCACCTCGAGATACTGGCGCATCATCGGGGTTTCGCTACCGCCATTTTTTCTCCGGGTCGCTTTCATGAAGTCGTCGCTTTTTAACCGTTCCGTTTCTCCTCTTCAGTGATTGATCAAGCTAATTCAGTGCAGTAAAAAAAGCAAGCGCCTTGCATATCATGGAATCAAGCCCGGGCAGTGCCGGTATCAGGCTGTAAACCTTTTTTCTTATATTCATAACCATTCGAATCGCATCATCGTTAAACGCGCTACCATGGACTGGCACGCCATACTTCGCCTCATTCACGTCGCCTCTTTTGCAACATGGTTCGGCACTGTTTTTGCCTCCCTGTTTCTGCTCAAAACCCTTGAGCCGAAGCTGACCGGTTCGAACAAGGATTCGGGCGACTATCCCTTGCTCCTGCAAACCTATATCAAGCTTGAAACCAAAGTAGCCGACGCGGGTTTTAAAATCGCCATTGTTTCCGGTCTCCTGCTTGCCTTCTTTTTTCATGGATGGACCATACCTGTTCTGATAAAAACGGGACTGATTATCTTGCAGGTTGCCTTGACCATGGGATATATAGTCAAAGCCATTCACCCCCTGAAATATCCATGCAGCCGGTCAGACTATAAAAAATGGTACAACCTCTTCACCATCTCTCTGACGATGTTTGCTCTGGTACTGGGAGTGACGTTCTTTCTTCTCTAGAGGCACCTCTCTTTATTTATTCCGCGCTTCAATTGCTTCGTTGAGCGGATAGGAGAGGGTTTCTCTAGCTCCGTTCGCCTTGCTCTTGAACCGCTCATGACAATAAAGAGAGGTGCCCCCTGGGCAGCGGGTGAATAGTCTACGGGCAAAACATATTCTATTTGATAAAATAGGATGATTACCCTATATTGCTGGTCAATAATTCTTAATATAACATGAATACATAATGCAGGCACTGATAGAGATTTCAGACAAGCAGTATCTGGTCAAAAAAGGCGACAAGCTGTTCGTTCCACATCAGAAAGCTGAAATCGGCAACGTGATTGACATCAAGCCTCTGGCACACATTGATCAGGAAAAGACATCGACGAAGCCTTCGGGCAAGGTGCAGTTGAAAGTGCTCGATCACATAAAGGACGAGAAGGTCATTGTTTTCAAGAAAAAACGCAGAAAACGCTATCAGAAAAGAAACGGTCACCGTCAATTGATGACACAGGTCGAGGTTCTTTAACGTTGATAGTCTTCAATATCATTTTCAACAGTAATCTTTTTCACTCATGGCTCACAAAAAAGGCGGCGGCTCAACAAAAAACGGTCGTGACAGCAACCCGAAATATCTGGGGGTGAAAGCATCGGGCGGCTCACTTGTCTCCGCCGGCTCGATCATCGTCCGTCAGAGGGGCACGGTTTTCAAGCCTGGAAACAACACGGGAATCGGCAGGGACCATACGATATATGCTCTTGTAGACGGCAAGGTTCATTTCAGGAACGGACGAAACGACAAGAAACATATAGACATACTGCCTGCCTGATTGCTTGCCTCGAAAATAAATTAAACGTATATTTTCAAAAGCCGACCGTAAAAAGCCGGCTTTTTTTTTACTTCATAAAGGGCATCTCCATTAATTGCCGTAAGCCCCGATTCTATCGGGATACAAGGCGGGCGGAGCCCCGATGGGATCATGCCTTAAAAAAGCTTGGAATTATCGCCATTATCCTGTCCTTTGGTTGATATTCGTACTCTGCAGAATTAAACGTTACATGATATGAAAATTACCGTTATTGGCGCCGGCCATGTAGGAGCAACTGCGGCTCACCGC
>JAKSDB010000107.1 GCA_022360415.1 Chlorobiales bacterium | reverse complement strand
TGCGGAGAGAGAGGGATTCGAACCCTCGATAGCCCTTGTTAGAACTATGACGGTTTAGCAAACCGTTGCCTTCAGCCACTCGGCCACCTCTCCTGAAAATTAATGCGGAGGATGAGGGACTCGAACCCCCAAGGGCGTGAACCCGGCAGTTTTCAAGACTGCTGCATTACCAATTATGCTAATCCTCCTGGACTATGTAAAGAACCTGTCAGTAGGGCACTCAAGATAATCAATGAGTAAAAAATGTCAAAAACAATAGTTAGAATTCAATACGACTTCACAACAATATATAATCTGACAGCACGCGAAAGCGTTGCTGCCCCCAAAGGGGGTGAGCGAAGCGAGTCACTCCCTCTCTCCGCATCCTTCCTATCCGTTTCTTTCTTCACAGTGAACGTTTTTTCCTTGCCAGTCCATTGAGTATAATCAGGAATACAACATTGATAATGTATGGGTGTGGGCTCGTAAACCATATAATGCCTGGACTTGACGAGAAAAACATGATGCACATTCCTTTTTACCGGGTCAATTCGTTCGCACGTGAGCCTTTTTCCGGGAATCCGGCAGGAGTATGCCTGCTTGACAAGTGGTTGCCCGATGAGATGCTTCAGTCTATTGCGGCTGAAAACAACATGTCCGAAACAGCATTTCTGGTGCCGAGAGAGGATGATTACGATTTGCGCTGGTTTTCGCCTGCGGTTGAGGTTGATCTGTGTGGCCATGGTACCCTTGCCAGTGCTCACGTGATTTTCGACGTTGTCAGCAAGGATGCTAAACGTGTGACATTTATGAGCAAGAGCGGTCGATTGTCAGTTGAAAAACAGGATGGATTACTGTGGCTTGATTTTCCATCCCTTAAGCCTGCTCCATGTGTTGTTCCGGATGGTCTGGAAACTGTTTTAGGTGTTGCACCATCGAACGTGTTAGCAGCCCGTGATCTAATGGTAGTGTTCGATGACGAGCAGATCGTCAGGGATCTCAAGCCGGATATGGAAGGGATTGCGCGTCTGGATTTCCAAGGGCTTATTGTTACAGCGCCGGGGAGCCGGCTGGATTTCGTTTCCCGTTTTTTCGCTCCCAGCATCGGTGTTCCCGAAGATCCTGTTACAGGAGCTGCCCATTGCACCCTTATCCCTTATTGGGCCGAACGCCTGAACAAGGCCGACTTGCATGCATTCCAGCTAAGCAGACGCGGGGGAGAGCTGTTTTGCAGGAATAGGAGTGAGAGGGTTTCGATTGGGGGGAGAGCGGTGACCTATTGTTCAGGAACAATAACGATATAAGGTTTGAAAAAGATAGACTTCAAAAAAGAACTCAGCCACCTTTACAAGCCGTCGGTGAAAAGTGTTGAAAAAGTGACGGTTCCCGGAATGAATTTTCTGATGATCGACGGAGAAGGTGATCCCAATACTTCTCAGGAATTCCAGGATGCAATAGAAGCGCTGTATTCGGTTTCGTATGCACTGAAGTTCATGGTGAAAAAAGGGAGTATGGAGATCGACTATGGCGTAATGCCGCTTGAGGGGCTTTGGTGGTCGGATGACATGTCGGTGTTCTCGGTTGATTGCAAGGATGCATGGAAATGGACGCTGATGATCATGCAGCCGGACTTTATTAAACTGGCCATGGTTGAAGATGCGATTGAAAAAGTCCGAGCTAAAAAGAATCCGGTATCGCTGCCGAAACTCCGTTTTGCGTTGTTTGAAGAAGGGGAAGCAGCGCAAATCATGCATATCGGACCGTTTTCAGAAGAAGGGCCGACGATAGAAAAGGTGCAAGCGTTTATTGAAGAGAGCGGGAAAGAGCGCCGGGGCAAACACCATGAGATTTACCTCAGTGACATCCGCCGTGCCGATCCGGCAAAGTGGAAAACTGTTATCAGGCAGCCGTATTCGTGAGAACTCTTCTTGCCAATTAAAACAACACTTTTAACAGCTTAACATCTCTTAACTTGATTTCGATCATACAAACATCGAGTAAATAATCGCGTAATTCTTTATCTGTGTATCTGACGATATGCTCTTTCTTTTTCATGTCTTCTGACTTCCTGCTTTCAGCGTAGCTTACTCTGCTGTAGCGTTACGGGGATCTTTTTTGATCATCCTGATCTGAAGCTCCATTCCACAGGCTTTGGCGTAACGGCGCAATGTATGGAGAGAAGGGGAGTGGTCCTGTTTTCCAAGGCTTGATTCTATGCGAGCCAGCACAGGCTGGGATACACCCATTCTGCGGGCAACTTCTGCCTGGGTAAGGCCCGCCTGTGTTCTTGCTTCCAGTAAGGCGGCAAGAGTGGCAAATTCATCTTCAAGGGCGTCATAAGCAACCTTGAATTCAGGATCACGCGCGCATTTTTCTGCTGCGACTTCTCGAGGGTTAAACCGTATCGGATCGTAAGAATTTTTTTCTTTCATTTTTTTACTTCCTTGAGTCTTTTTCTGGCCAGTTGTATTTCTTTAAGTGGAGTTTTTTGTGTCTTCTTGATGAACCCATGCAGGATGATAACCTCACGATCAATGACACAACAAAAAAATGCTCTTCCAGTTCCCTCATGTCCTTTTGCACGAATTTCAAATAACCCATCACCTAAGGCGCGGGTATAAGGTAAGCCAAGATTCGGGCCGCTTTGTTCAATTTGTTCAGCTATCCGCAGAAACTTTGCGTAAATACCTGTTGGCCACCGGTCAATTTCTTTCTGGACGCTGCTATTGTAGAAGCTTATTGTATAGCTCATAATCAAACATAGCATATATGCTATAAGTTCACAAGAGGTTTGTATGGTTTCTCCGCTGATTTCAGGGTTTCTCTATTTATTGTCATCAACAAATTGACTGTTCAAAAACTGTTGTACAGGTGGCCAAGAAGATGAGCAATAGGCACGTATTCAAAGCCGGGGAGATATGCAACACCCTGAAAATTTCGATTGCAACGTACTTACCGGTTCTTGAAGCCCGGGGAATAATAGTGAAAGAGAATTATGCGGCCCTGCATAACTGGTATAAAAGGCATCAGAACCTACCTGCGGGTATGTAGAAAGCAGAAGTTTTGATCTGGTGAAAAGTGTTTATGGTGTATATTGTTGACAGGTGATGAGAAAATCTGTAGAGCAGATCATAAATAGTGTTGGGCTGTGAACTTTAATCAAAAAAAAGAGAGACAAAATGGGTGGAATCAATCCGCAAAAACCAAGATCACGTTCGCCAGTTAATCTACTGGCAACATCTCAGCGTCATTCAAAATCATTATTTGGTTTAGCTGCGGCATTTTTTGAAGCACATTGCTACTTAGAAGATGCAGTGCTTCAGGAGTCAGAAGGGGGCGAACCAAACTTGACTGCCATTGAAGATGCTAAATCGGCCATCTCAAAGGTGGCTGAAACATTCAGATTAATGTCTGACGAGGTGTCACAAAACAAAGAAGAGATAAGCAATGTTGATGATTGGCAGCCCGAATATTACAAAATCCAAATTCCCCTTCTTGAACAAATGCAAGAATTGGCATCAGAATTATCACTATTGCTTTCCAAAGACACAATGATTCTCGCCGCAAAGAATGGGGAACTCCAGAAAAGTATGTGGCATAAGGAACAAAATCATAAAATTCGTATTGTGAGTATGAAATTTATTGATGTTTTAATGAATGCTCTTACCCATCATGTTAAAGTAGTTGAAGAAACAAATAGAGACTAAAAGCCTAACAATCACATGTACTCGGACAGCAAAAAGCGCCGCTTGTTCCTCGCTATGCTTTTTGCTGCGGATGATGTGAGGTGATTCGATAGCCAAAACCGGTTTGACATATTCCCAAGATATTTATGTGAGGAAAGATACTCAGAAGTTCTATACATCGCTGAAGAGATAATGTCTCTGATTGGTCACGTGCCAATTGAGAGGAATCACAATCTTCTGTCCGAGCACTCAAAGGGCTACACTACCCCCAAAATTGACGATTAGCTTGGCTCTTTAGAAAGAACCCTCAGCGAAATGTTGTTTTTGACTAAATAGTACAAACTGGAGCACTTAACTTGTGCATTCAGCCGGTTTCACCCGCCGCGAACGTCGGCTGAAACGGCTGATACTCGTGGTGACACGATGATTAAAAACAGAAAACCCTTCAATCAGACATTCTGATGAACATATTGAGCCCTGACGTCGAGCATCAATGAGGCGATGCGGCCTTGTCCCCTGCAGGCGCTTGCGGGCCGGTTGCTTTGAATGCTTCATGGAGCGTGGTATTACCCCGCGGAAAACAGCCGTCAAAAGAAAGTGCGAAAAATATCTCTTCCGGAACTCCCTTCAGCCCAAGCCCGGGAACATTGTCAAATCCAAATTTCCTGTAATACTGCGGGTGCCCGATGAGACAGCAGCCTTTGGCACCGAGGTCTTTCAATCGTGACAGACCTTCCTGTATCAGCGCTGTGCCAATACCCTTTCGCTGGTAGGTCGGCAGCACTGAAACCGGCCCAAGTCCGTACCAATCAGTGGCGCC
>JAKSDB010000218.1 GCA_022360415.1 Chlorobiales bacterium | reverse complement strand
TAGGTTTATACCCGGCCCCTTTGTTGGCAATTACGCGATTTTCAATCGACTTTTCACCTATATAGTTCCTCCTGACTGATGGTCTTGGGTAGGAGAAAACGTGGTCTGATTTGTTGAAGTGTTTCGAATCGTACTCGAAAAAAGTTCGGGGTCCGGAATTCGGAAGCTAGCAAGAGATCAGTCGGCAGTCTTCAGTTGGCAGTTGGCAAACTGTAGGGGCAGACCTGTGTGTCTGCCCGAACTGGCGTTGGTTATCGATACCGATACCCCCGTGAAATCAAACCGGATATTTCACAGGGCCGACGGCGAACCCCGAAAGAAAAAACGGAAATCGGCGTCGGTACCGAAAGCGGGCAGCCACATGGGGGTGCCCCGACAATTCAACAAATAAAAGGATCAACAATCCTCAACTTCCGGCTACTGTATTTTCGATTACGAGTACCGCTTCGCTGAGTACGACAGTTGTGAATTAGGGGACGTTCACAACTATTTAAACGTAACAACAAAATCCACGGTCTTCATCGTCAGCAACAATGTTTTCCCCTTCTATTCCCCGAACCATTACACGATGCAAGGTCCCAGGCGCGCCGAGCCTCGCTCCTCTCGGCATAGGAAAGACATGAAACCAACCAACTCAGCAAAGGCAGTTCTCCATTTCCAGCTGAGACAAAACATCAGGATCTCGGGTGTGCCTTTTTAATATGTTCCTGACATAAGTATAATGTCTGAAACCGTTTTTTGCAGTACATGCAAATATACGTTCTCCGCGCAGTTCCGGTGCTACGATCTGTCTCGACCTCATAATCCTCTGGATTTGCATACTCATAGCCGGCATCGTGATTAGTGTCCTGCTCATGCCCGTAAGCATAATCTTGAACCTGTTCTTCTGAGCCACCTCTTTTAGCCCAGCTGCAATCATTACAATACGCCCACCAACTCATGTCTGCCTCCAGTTGTTGTAATTGAAAAAAAGAACCTCTTAACTACACGCAAGCATTCACCTTCACAAGAGCCTGTACTCAATGATGATCTTTTTGAATAAATAAAACAGTAATAATATAGTTAAAAGTAAGTATTTGATAAAAAACTAATAGAGATGCCTTTGAGCATAACGCGATCAACTGCAATATGATTTGATACGCATATTATGGATGACGACATGGAAACATTTTAGCCCCTGAAACCCGTTACATTACAAGCATTACCCCGACAACCCGCGCAGTGAACCCATTGAAAGCCAATCATAATTAATACAGTACCGCACCTCCCATGAAAAAGCAGAGAAACATTGCCGTAGAGCTCGATCCGTCTCTTCCTGTTGAAGAGCAGGAAACAGAATTTGTAGAACGCAAGGGACTTGCCCATCCCGATACCATGTGCGATTCCATCATGGAAGCCGTATGCCTGGCTCTATGCAAGGAGTATAACGACCGTTTCGGGCGCATCCTGCATCACAATATCGACAAAGGCATGCTGGTAGCAGGGCGAACCCTGCCTCAGCCTGGTGGAGGGAAAATCATTGAGCCGATGAAAATTATTTTTGGCGACCGTGCAACCTATACCCATAACGGGACTGTTGTTCCGATTGGCGACATTGCCGAAGATTCCGCCAAGCAATGGCTTCACAAAAACTTACGGTTTGTGGATCCGGAGATCAATATTATCTACCAGAATGAAATCAAACCCGGCTCTCCCGAGCTGATAGACGCTTTCTCACGACCGGTTATCGGAGCCAACGACACCTCGGCAGGTGTAGGACATGCGCCCTTAACCGAAACGGAAAGGCTGGTGCTTGAAGCAGAACAATATCTTAACTCGAACACCTTCAAGGATGCTTATCCCGAAACAGGCAAGGATGTGAAAATCATGGGGTTCAGGAAAAATCGTGACCTTACGTTGACCGCAGCAATTGCCTTCGTTGACCGCTATATCAGGGACGAAAAGGTCTATTTTGAAAAAAAACAGGTTATCCGGAAGAACCTGACCGAATTCATCAGATGCAAGCAGCAAAGCATCGAGAACGTCTCTGTTTTGATCAATACGCTCGATGACCCTGAACGAGGAGAAGAAGGAATGTATCTTACCGTACTCGGCACTTCTGCTGAAAGCGGCGACGGCGGACAGGTCGGCAGAGGCAACCGCGTCAACGGACTGATAACCTTTAACAGGCCTCAAAGCCTCGAAGCCGCTGCCGGAAAAAATCCGGTTAACCATGTCGGTAAAATCTATACTGTTCTCAGCCATGAAATTGCGCGGCGTATTCACAAGGAAGTTACCGGTGTAAGGGACGTCACCGTTTACCTTTGCAGCCAGATCGGCAACCCTCTGGACGAGCCTTTGCAGGCATCGGCAAAGCTTATCCTCGAAAAGGACACGCATCTTGACGATGTTCGTGAACCGGTAGCCTCGATTATCCAGGTTGAACTTGCCTATATAGGGGTATTCATCGAACAGCTTGCACTGGGCAAATACGGAATCTGCTGATGCTGCATACAAACTCTTTGTTATATTTATCCAGGAGTTTTATAACCGCCTCCTTTCCGTACAATGCCACATCCCTTCTGCACAGCAATCAGCAAACACCTTGAAGCGATCGCACAGCGCCTTTCTTCATGCCTTCACTCGGTCGATGAAGAAAAGCTCTGGAGCGACTTCGCACAGAATTTATCGAGTCCCGGCAACCTTGTGCTTCACCTTACGGGCAATCTCAACCAGTACGTTCTTAAAACTCTCGGCAACAAAACCTTTTATCGTGAACGCAGCAAGGAGTTCAGCGCCAAACCGGACACGAGCAAAGAAAAGCTCCTTGAAATGTTCGAGGCAACAGTCAGGGAATGCATTGCTGTTATAGACTCGCTCAGCGATGAGCAGCTTTCGCGAACCTACAAAGTCCAGGGCTTCGAATACACCGGTTACGAGGTCCTCATTCATGCAACCGAACACCTTAGCCACCATACAGGACAATTCGTATGGTTCTGCAAATACCTGTTCAACAGTGATATCGATTTTTAATTTGAATGTCCGGTAAGACGAGCAGAGATAGCCTGAAATTTGTGGAATCGGTTGCGCTGATCGCCATGATGATGTCGCTTGCCGCCTTATCGATCGATGCCGTACTGCCTGCTCTTCCGGTAATCGGCAACGAGCTCGGTGTTCAGCATCAGAACGCAAACCAGCTTATCATCTCTCTGCTTTTCCTCGGCATGTCGGCAGGCCAGATCATCTATGGCCCGCTTTCCGATGCCACCGGCAGAAAACCTGCCATCTATACAGGGTTCGTGATTTTCATCTCGGGTACGCTCCTCTCCCTTTTTGCCACCTGTTTTACCACAATGCTCACAGGACGTGTTCTCCAGGGACTCGGTGCCGCCAGTACTCGTATTGTTTCAATCGCGATCGTCCGGGACCAGTATGAAGGACAGAAAATGGCCAGAGTCATGTCTTTTGTCATGACGGTTTTCATACTCATACCGATACTCGCTCCTGCCCTCGGTCAGTTGATGCTCGATGTTTCAGGATGGAGATCGATTTTCGGGCTTTTTCTGTCGCTTTCTCTTTTCTCTCTTTCCTGGTTCACGCTGCGTCTCCCCGAAACCCTGAAAAGGGAAAAACGCACTCCTTTTACCATAAAGAGAATCATGGCCGCTGTCAGCGAAGTCCTGGGTATTCGGCAGGCTTTTGCCTACACTATTGTCTCGGGTCTTGTTTTCGGCTCTTTTCTCGGTTATCTGAACTCTTCCCAGCAGATCCTGCAAGTACTCTACGGGCTCGGGGAGAGGTTTCCACTGTATTTCGGCATGCTTGCCATTGCTTTCGGGGCCGCTACCCTGATGAACTCGAAACTCGTCATGATTTTCAGTATGCAGCAGCTCGTTCTGCGCGCCATGCAGTTCCTTGTTGTCTGCTCTGCGATTTATTTCCTCGTAGCCCTGTCACAAAACGGATACCCTCCGCTCTGGTCATTCATTCTCTACCTGATGCCGCTCTTTTTCGCCATCGGCATCCTTTTCGGAAACCTGAATGCGCTGGCAATGGAACCGCTCGGCCATATTGCGGGGATTGGAGCATCAACAGTCGGCTCAATTTCGACATTCACCGCGCTTGTCATCGGGACAGTTATCGGCCAGAGCTACAACGGCACCATTCTGCCGCTGGTTTTGGGTTTTCTCCTTCTTGGAACAGCCTCGCTGGGGGTAATGCGATGGGAAAACCGGAATCGCTGAATTAAGGATTTTGCATCATGACATCAGACACCGTAACTATTTTGGCTGTAAGACACCGGAGAGAAGAGGATTATTTCTGAAGCACGCCCTGGCAGGAAGAGCCGGCTCCTGCCGTGCAGGAATAACAGTGACCGCGAACCACAATCTGGCGGCGGGAGAGCTTGGCATAGTCGAAGTCGCGAATATGGACCGGCGTTTGACCGGATAGAGAAAGATCGAGCACCTGATTGAAGTCGCAATCGAAAAGACGTCCGTCAGGAGCTACCGAAAGTGTGGTACGGCACATGACACTGCCGACAGCGGCCGAATTGAATGACTCCTTGAGCAAGCGAAAATACTCTTCGAGATTCCCGCTGCCTCTGAGAAAATCGAGATACCTGCCGACAGGAAAGTTGATCAGGCAGTACAGACGGTTGAACTCGATACCGAAATCACGGCGAAGCCGGTTTCGGTACTCACGTTCAAGCACCTCCTGCGATCCGGGAAGGTAAGCGCCGACGGGATTATGAACAAGGTCGAGAACGAGACCGCTGCCTTTCTTACCGTAACCTCTGGAGTTCAGTTCTCCAAGGGCAACGATGATCTTCCCGAACACATCCGGCCCCCGCATCCGATCGGTCCGGTCGTGATTGAGATTCGGCAGGGATACAACTACTTCCGCGCCGCTCTCAGCGTATATGTCGAGAAAGTGTTGATACTGTTTTTCAAGAAGTATCGCGGCGTTGCTGCGCACCAGCACACGCTTCTTCATGAGCGCAGCCTCCCTGAGAAACCAAACAAGACGCGGATGCGTTTCCGGTGCGCCTCCGGTAATATCCAGTGTTTTTATTTCCGGATGGGCGGCCGCCCTCAGGCATGCTTCCATATCCTGACGGCTCATCTCTTCCGTACGCGCCGGTGATGCCTCCACGTGACAATGCCTGCAACTCAGATTACAGCGACGGGTAATATTTGTTTGTAGCGTTTCTACAGCCTGGGCGTAGAGAGGATATTCCGAACAGGCTTTGAGCTGATCGGCAAACGACTGTGAAAAATCCATGTAGCTCACTTACATTTCTTTCTGCTTGACAATCTTGCGCATCTGGGTGGCGTGCGCAAGGGTGTCCCCGGCCACCATTGCTGCTCCGACATGGATAGCCTCCATCATTTCATCGTTCCCTACACCGAGAGAGAGACACTTGTTCGTATAAGCGTCTATACAGTAAGGACAGTGTCTCACTGTCGCAACCGCCAGGGCGATCAGGGCCTTTTCTCTCTCGGTCAGCTTACCGGATGATGTAGAAGAAGTGTAGTAATCGAAGAACTTTTTCCCTTGTTCATGAGCGAACTCACCAATGTTGGAAAAGTCCTGAAGGTCTTTTGTTTCGTAATACAGTTGGCTCATAACGTTATCTTTTATTGCCGTAGTTTTATGGGAGCCTCTTTTATTGTCAGGTCGCGGAACAAATTTATAGAGGGGCTTTTATGTTCGTGAATGTAACCCGATAGCATTCCCTTCTGTATCGAGCACCTTGGCAATAAAGCCATATTCTCCGATGCCTGTCTTTTCCTGCTGCACTCTGCCGCCTTTTTCAACCGCTTTTCTAGATGCATCTTCGATATCGGCTGAAAAACCAAGCTGCACAGCGTGATTTACCATACCGGTTTTCACCATGTTTTTTTCATGTAACATAAACCGGCATGTAATAAGTTCGGAATAGCATATGTCGGAAGCTTTCTGAACCGGACCTGATGGAAGATAATTTATAGAGGTGCCCTTAGTATGTGAAGGAAAAACCGGTCACAAGATAATTGGTGTCTATGCCGGCATTCGGGCTGCTTAAGTTTGCATTGGAAAGGTGGCGGAAACGATAACCTGCGTTAAAAACAACATCATTTGACAATGCAAACAGAAAACCCGCGCCGAACTGGCTGATAAAGTTGAATCCCGCGTCACCCTGTTCGACGGTATCGATACTCAGGTAAGCAGGGCCGGAACTGATTTCCCCGAACACCGAAATTCCGCCTGTCAGCGGAGCAATATAGCGGAACCCGATATTCAAGCCCGCCTCGATGCCCTCATCAGGCTCAATGATGGTGTTGACAAACGGCTCAATACCAAGCTGGAGAGTATTGGGACCTCTCAGCCCGGCAAACTCGTTGATATCAATGCCGACCCTGGCGGAAAAAGGAATTATCCTGATGTCATCGTTTCTTTTCAGCTCGCCCCAGGCGTATCCGGAACTGAACGTCACATCATTGGAACGAGCCGGCTGTGAACCGCCGCTCGATGAATGTCCTCCTGTGGCTGTTTCCGCGTAACCCGCCGGGGAAAAGAGGACAAAGACTGCGAAGAAAACAGTACAAACAAATGTTCTGGCAAGGATCATGGGAGTGCTCTGTTAAATGGCAGGATTTTGTGTTAAATTCGTTTAAAGTATACAAAAACCGGATAAAAAATACATTGTCATCAGCCCGGAACCCATACAATATAACCTGTTTGCAATGAATCGCTCCAGGATCTCACCCGGCTTATTTCCGTCATCCCTATGAACTATCTCATAAGAACAATCGCCCGGGAAACAGTTGATCCGGTCCAGATTATCGACATAACTGACGAGGTGCGTCAAACCGCGGCAGCCTGTGGATTCGAAAAGGGGCAGATTACCCTTGTCACCCAGCACACCACTGCCTTTATTAATATCAACGAGCAGGAGCCGAAACTGGTCGAGGATATGGTGACTTTTCTCAAACGCCTTGTTCCGAAAGATGGCGAGTACCTGCACAACATTGCTCCAATCGATGGTCGTGACAATGCACACTCACATCTTATGGGCCTTTTCATGAACAGTACCGAAACCATCCCTTTCGAATCCGGCAAACTTCTTCTGGGCGAATGGCAATCGATCTTTCTTGTTGAACTCGACGGCCCTCGTCCCAGACGCAAGGTACTTATGCACATCTTAGGCGTATAGCTTCATTGTATCATGGGAACCAGGGGGCAAACAGAATCTCACAGCTTTTATGTGTAAAACTCTCGCCGCGAGGAACCGGGAACGGCATAATCCTGTTAGTTGAAAATATCTGATCAGGATCAACCTTTACCTGCCTTGACCGGTCATGCATACCGGCGTGGAAAGAATGAGTCAAACAATCAATTCAGGTAAGTCAAGAAAACCAGTTATGGAAAACGTGCCACAGCTTTCGATTAACGGTAAATATCCCCTCCTTTCGAAAATACATTCCCCTGAAGATCTCAAAAAGTTCAAACCGGATGAGCTTCAGAAAATAGCCGATGAATGCAGGGCTTACCTTATCGATGTCGTCGCGGAAAACGGCGGGCATTTCGCTTCAAGCCTCGGGGTCGTGGAAATGACCGTTGCGCTCCACTACGTTTACAAGTCACCGTATGACAAGATCATCTGGGATGTGGGGCACCAGGCGTATATACACAAAATACTGACCGGGAGAAAAGACCGGATGCATACAAACCGGAAACTCAACGGTATTGCCGGTTTTCCAAAAATGTCCGAAAGCTCCCATGATGCTTTCGGTACAGGACACGCTTCAACCTCGATCTCCGCTGCTGCGGGGCTGGCGGCGGCTCGTGATCTATCGAAGAGTAACGAAAAAATAGTTGCCGTCATTGGAGATGGCAGCATGACCGGGGGAATGGCTTTTGAAGCCATGAACCATCTCGGAGACACAAAAAGTGATATTCTGGTTGTTCTGAACGACAATCAGATGGCAATCGCGCCCAGTACCGGCGGCCTGAAAAACTACCTGATCAATATCTCACTGAACAAAACCTACAACAAGGTCAGAAAATTTATATGGGACTCGATCTCGCTGCTGAACAACGATCTTGGTGAAACCGCCAAAAACGCGGTTCATAAAATTGAAGACGGCATAAAAGCCGCACTCACTCCCGGAGCTTTTTTTGAAGCGCTCGGTTTTCGCTATTTCGGACCTATTGACGGGCACGACACCGAAAAGCTGGTGAAAGCTTTCAAAGAGATGCGGGATCTGCCTCACCCCAAGCTCCTTCATGTCATCACCACGAAAGGCAAGGGCTTCAAACCCGCCGAGGATAACCAGAGCAAATGGCATGCGAGCAGCGGCGGATTCGATACCACCACCGGGAAATCCCTGAAAAAACCCGGAGAAGCCCTGCCCCCGAAATATCAGGATATCTTCGGTCAGTGCCTGACCGAACTTGCATCGAAAGACCACAGAATTGTAGGCATTACAGCTGCAATGCCGGGAGGGACATCGCTCGACATATTCCAGAACACCCATCCCAAACGTTTTTACGATGTGGGCATTGCCGAACAGCATGCCGTAACGTTCGCGGCAGGAATGGCGGCCAAAGGCTTCAAGCCTTTCTGCGCAATTTATTCCACCTTCCTGCAAAGAGCATACGACCAGCTCATTCATGACGTCGCGCTTCAGAAACTGCCCGTTGTTTTCGCCATTGACCGTGCCGGGCTGGTGGGAGAAGACGGACCGACCCATCACGGTTCATTCGATCTTTCCTACCTTCAGCCGGTACCCAACATGGTAGTCATGGCACCCAAAGACGAGCAGGAACTTCGCGACATGATTTATACCGCCTCGCTTTACGAAGACGGCCCGGTTGCTGTCCGTTATCCCAGAGGCACCTGCGCCGGCCTGAACATCGACGCTGCATTCAATCGTGTTGAAATCGGGAAAGGAGAGATTATCCGTGACGGCACATCCCTTGCCATTCTTGCTATCGGCACCATGGTCGAGACGGCGCTTGATGCTTCTCGTCTTCTCGAACAGGAAAATATCGATGCCCTTGTGGCAAACATGCGTTTTCTTAAACCTCTCGACAAGGCAATGGTTCACGCCATTGCGGAACGTCATGAAAAAATCGTCGTTATCGAGGAAAACAGCACCATAGGGGGGCTCGGAAGCGCTGTCAACGATTATCTCAGAAAAGAAGGGTTGTCAAACAGCGTATTGACACTGGGATTACCTGACGAGTTTGTCATCCACGGCAGTATGAACGATCTCTATCGGCTGCTCGAACTGGACGCTGAAAACGTCAGCAGACAGGTAAGTAACTTCTATAACGGCATCGCAACCGGGAAAAAAGAAAGCAGCCAGAGCACAATACGAACCGAAAAATTGGCATAAACACCCGCAAGCAGATCGTCAATCATGATCCCCCATCCGCCCGGCAATTTCTGGGCTGTATTGACCGGTTCCGGTTTCAGGATATCAAAGAACCTGAACGCCGTAAAGCCGAGGGCCGCTGTAAACCATCCGCCGGGCAACAGCAGGAGCGCAAGCCATTGACCTGCAAGCTCGTCGATAGTAACCTGAGAAGGATCGTGACCGTATACCTCTTCCATAACGCTTGAAGCCCAAAGACCGGAGGTGAAAATAACCACCAGAACCGGAAGCGCTATTTCAATCCGCAGAAGTGAAGGAAACAGAACAAAGAGAACAACCGAGACAAGGCTGGTAAACGTACCTGGAGCAAAAGGAAAGTACCCGAGCCCGGCGCAGCTTCCTAGAAATTTTGCAGCGAACACTCTCATGAAAAAGCACTTTTATATCCCCTAAATTGAGCGATTGTCGAGCATTTGTTGAAACGCTCAGTTTAGGTATCCCTAACGTGAAGGAGACGGGCTCAGTAATCCTTTCCAGTTCTGAACAAGGTAGGAAATACCGGTGTACACCGTGTAGAGCACGATCAAAAGCATGATATAATCCAGGTAATCCGAATGCAGAACCCACCTTACCAGAGCGGAAACATCTTCACCGGTAAACTCCTTTTCTTTCAGGAGAATAAACAGCATGATCACATAAGCAAAAACGTTCTGCGTGATCGTCTTGTATTTGGCCTCTCTGCTTGTAACCACCGGCTTGTTTTTCCACTCTGCGTAAACACGCAAAACCGTTACAATAATATCGCGCAGCACAACCAGCAACACCATCCATAAAACAAGGTATCCCTCCCACACATAGATCAGAAAAGCTGCCGTGATAAGAAACTTGTCGGCAAGAGGGTCGAGAAACGCTCCGAGCCTGCTGGTCTGGCCATATTTTCTTGCATGATAGCCGTCATAAATGTCGGTAAGGGACGCAATAATGAAAACAATAACGCCCAGAAGCTTCATATACGGCGAATCAAGCAGAAGCAAAAACATAAATACCGGAACAAGCAGTATCCGCAATGTCGTCAACTGGTTGGGCAAAGTCATACGCAGCAAACCGCAAACATTGATGGAAAGTGAATTACATCCTCCATTTGCGCTCAAGATAATGCATCCGTCTCATATTTCAATAATCGTAACCCCTGCTCCCCCCTCGGACCACTCCCCGAGTCTGAAGCTTTTTACAGCCGGATGTCGTTTAAGGCAATCAGCAACTTTCTGCCGTAGCGCGCCGGTACCTTTACCGTGTATGATCGCTGCCTTGCTTATATTGTTCAGCCTCAGTTTGTCCACGAACCGCTCCACTTCAATCACAGCCTCATCGCCGGACAGGCCCCGAAGATCAAGCCTTGTGGACTCGAGAGCAGAGACAGATGTTTGCGGTGCTGCACGTTCGAGCATCTTTGCCTTTGTCCTCGACATTTTTTCCAGATTCTTCCGTGCCGTCGACAGGCGGAACGTTCCGCACTGCACAACGGCATCTTCCCCTTGTAAAGACACAACCTCACCTGTTGTATTGGTTGCGAGAACACGGACGGCATCACCTTCCCGGATGGAAGGATCGAACCGAAGCGAACTTTCCATTTCATCCGTAATGCTTTTTCCTTCCCTGAGCAAAGCCTTTTTTCTTTTGTCAAGCTCGTTTCTTGCAGCTTCAATTATCTTTTCTTCAGGTTGTTTCTTCACTTCCTGAACAATCTCGCGAATCGCTTTTTTCGCTTTTTCAATTTCCCGGACCATCTCCTTACCGGCCTTCATCTTCACCTCCCTCTCCCTGCTTTTCAGCTCTTCGTCTTTTTCATGAAGGCGCTTTCGCTCGGTTGCAAGAAATTCCCGCTCCTGCTCCAGAACTTTCG
>JAKSDB010000079.1 GCA_022360415.1 Chlorobiales bacterium | reverse complement strand
GTCCGGTTGTCCGGTAACAGCTACCTGATCCTGCTCTGTTGAGAAAAGGCCATGTTCAGGGGAGAAGATCTTTTTCAGGTTGATTCCCTTTTTTTGAAGAGCAGACCAGGAATAATTCAGGTCGAGGGTAACCGACGTCTGGTTGGCGATCAGGGCAATGCTTCGGTTTTTCAGCCGGTTTGCGTCCTGAAGAAGTATGTCGAGGCCGTTTACAACCATGTGAAAAGCAAAGTATTGAATTGTTTTTGTCGGATCGTCAGGCCAGATGCTTTTGGTTATTGCACAGTGTGTTTGCTGAACACGTCAGGAGTCAAAAAGTCAGGCTGCTCTTGTGTTCGTCAGTAGTATAGGTAAAATTTGCTCAATCCACAGAAAGCCTGCCTCCCGGAAACGCGATCATTCGATCCATAACGGTGCCTTTTTCAATGACTGTCCCCGGCAGTACTACGGAATGCCGGATGGATGCGCCTTTTTCAATGCAGCAGTCCCTGCCGATTACCGATGTGTGGACTGTCGTATCGTCGGCAATTACAGCATGTGGAGACAACATATGCGGAGCGAGTCCGATTTGCCGGTTTGTCCATTTGCCGAGCTTCTGGATGTTTTCCCTGTTTACGATGTTGGCCTGCCAGAAGCTTTGCGGCGTGCCTATGTCCTGCCAGAACCCTGCGTGGCGGAAATACCCTAGCCCTTCGTTGTCGATAAGCCCGGTAAAACCGGTATCGACGATACTCGAAAACCCTTCGGAAAGATAGCGGAAAATTGAAGGATCGAGCACTGCGGCCCCGGCGTAGATATAGTCAGAGCGTAATCCTGAGCTACGCATGTTTCTGAAATCCAGTATTTTTCCTTCGCTTATACCGACATCACCGATTTTTTTTGCTTCCGGCGTTTCATAGAGCATGAGCGATCCGGTGCAACCGCTGCTCTTGTGAGACTCTATAAACGAGTTCAGGTTGAAATCGGCTATGATGTCGCTGTTGATGAGCAGGAAGGTCTCTTTGTCGAGAAGGTTTTCACAGCGCTTGAGCCCGCCTCCGGTCCCAAGAATTGAGGGCTCGACAGAAATATGAAGATCCAAGCCGAAATTGCCGTTTTGAGAAAAAAAGCGGCGAATGTGTTCAGCGTGATGATGCACATTACAGATAACGGTATCGATGCCGGCCTTTTTTATGATGGCAAGCGTATAACAGATCGCAGGGATGTTAAGAACCGGCATGAGAGGTTTCGGGACGCAATTCGTTATCGGCCTGAGTCGGGAACCGAACCCGGCGGCAAGGATGAACGCTTTCATAGTATTATTGTGCCAGGATGCTCAAAATAATCTCTCCTGATTTTGCAAGCTCGGGCCGCCGGTCGATATATCGGGGAAG
>JAKSDB010000166.1 GCA_022360415.1 Chlorobiales bacterium | reverse complement strand
AGCTTCACGTTTTTCGATCCATCTCTGAACAGGCGCATCGAATCCGTATCGTTTTGCAATGATAATGCCCCTGTCGAGCGCGACCCAGCACATGACCTTGGAATAGACAAAATGGTACGGGCCGTTTCTGACTTCCCAGATGCCGTCATCAGGTTTTTGCCAGTTAGCGAGTGCCATGTTGCAGATGTCGCGGAAAAAAGGCCATAACTCCGCATCGATTTTTCCGGCATAATCCGACAGCCTGAGCGCCGCGTCCATGACTTCTCCGTAAATGTCCCACTGGTTTTGTATATGAGCGAGATTGCCGATACGGACCGGTTTCGAGTTTTTATAACCTTTCAGATAGTCAAGTTCCTTTTCCTGGAGCATCTCTTCACCGCGGATGGAATACATGATTTGTATGTTCCTGCTTTCATGCCGGCGATATGTCGAGTGAAGCCAGCGGATGAAGCTGTCAGCCTCGGTGATGTGGCCGAGCGAGAAAAGTGCTTTGAGGGTAAACGACGCGTCACGAAGCCAGGTGAAACGGTAATCCCAGTTGCGTTCTCCTCCGATTGTTTCAGGAAAGGAGGTTGTGGCCGCCGCTGCTATTGCTCCTGTGGGGTGAAAGGTAAGAAGCTTGAGAGCAAGCAGAGATCGGTTGACAAGAGCCGTATACTCTCCAAGAAAGGCGCAATGCTCTCCCATGCAGTTATGCAGCCAGTTTTTCCAGAATGCAATGTTCTTCTGCAGGCTGTGCAGGGTTGAACCGGAGTCTGAGTAGTCTCCGTATATGAGTCTGAAATCAGCGCTCTCTTCTGCTGAAAGGGAAAAATCAATGACCACAGTGCCGTTAGCGCATTCCTGAACGGTGCTCCCCCGTAACGAATGAATGAGCGTCAGGGGATGCTCATGGCTGAATGCCTTTATTGTGTTTGCCTGACAGGTGACAACAGGAACGGTGCTTGCGTAATTGGGTCTCGGGACGAAAACAAGCCGGAACTCCAGAGTTCCCCTGCGCATCTCGATACGACGCTCGATCCTGTGTTCTTTCGGGGTCACCAGGCGTTCCGTTTCTACAGGCATAAAATCGTACAGAACGGCTTCTCCGTCATCTGCCGTGAAAGTGCAGGCGAGCACGTTCGTGTCGTCAACATAGGCTTGCGAAGAGCTGAACGTGCCTTTGGGTTGAATGCTGAAACAGCCCCCTTTTTCGTCGTCAAGCAGCAAGGCGAAAATTGTCGGGGAGTCGAGGAAAGGCATGGAGCAGTAGTCGATCGAGCCGCTGCTCGAAACAAGCGCGACGGAGTGCATGTCTCCGATAAGCCCGTATTCAGAAATCTCACGGTACATGTTTTCTCCAGGGCTGCTGGTTTAATGGGTCGTTGCGCCGTAGTTTCAATAAGAGTCAATGGAGGCATTATTCCTTCATGATAAGGAAAAATGTTCAAAGGCTTGAGAGCAGAGGATTTTAAGCAAAATTTAAGCTGTTCTTTAGAGTGGTTTAAGATTGCCTGTACTACCTTTTTTCAGGTAACCATGAAAACGTGAGAGGATTGAGGGTGAAAAGAGGATTTTTACGAGTCTCACTTGCCTGGCGGGTTCTTGTTATTCTGCTGGTAGGGAATACGGGATATGCGGAATATGTCTGGCCGGAGGTTGAATCTCCGCGGCAGGTGACCGTTGCAACAGCAAAACATCTCAAGGAAGATGCAAAGATTTTACTCCAGGGTTTCATTACGGGGCATCTGCGAGGGGAGTACTACCTCTTTAGAGACGATTCTGGAGAGATCGGTATTGAGATCGAGTCGAATATGCTGGACCGAAAACAGATAGGTCCTGATACAGGAGTCAGAATTCATGGGGAGGTCGAGCATGAATCCGGGTTTGTCTACATCGAGGTTTACCGGCTGGAAATATACGACTACGACAGTTGCCGTAAGTGATGTGAAGTTAAAAAGTATAAAGAATATTTCAACCGTATATTAGGGGAGGCCACATTATGAACAGAACCATGAAAAACTTTGCAACGCCTTTAATTGCCGCGGCTTTTATCGTATCGGCTTCGACAGGGCTTATGATTTTTTTTGATTTTGAGCCGGGTCTTGTAGAACCCGTTCATGAATGGATGAGCTGGGTACTCGTCAGTGGTGCTGTTCTGCATCTGCTGGTGAACTGGAAATCGTTTACCGGTTACCTGAGCCAGAAAACAGGGGTAATCTTCATCGGAATGGCGGTTGCGATTGCACTGCTTTCGCTGTATCCATGGGTGGAAGAGGAGGAGGACGGCAGGAAGAAAGCTCTCAAATCCCTTGAAAAAGCTTCGCTCATAACGGTCTCCGGCGTTGCCGGGGCAGATGTGAGTCAACTGCTGGACCAGCTTTCCGGAAAGGGTATTGCCGTAGTCGATTCTGGGGATAGCATTGAGGAGATAGCTGAACGGAACAACATGGAAGAGAAAGCGCTTTTCCAGGTTATTTTTGATTAAAAGTCCCGCCTATGCGAATCCTCATTGTCGAAGATGAACCGGGGATAGCCGGTTTTCTCAAGGAAGGTCTTGAGGAAGAGTGTTTTGCAGTAGATGTTGCAGGTAACGGGCGTGAAGGGCTTGCTATGGCATTGAGCAACGAGTACGATCTGCTTGTCGTTGACTGGCTTCTTCCCGGTTTGAGCGGTGTGGAACTATGCAGGCAGTTCAGGAAAGAGGGCTCCCGGGTGCCGGTCATCTTTCTTACGGCCAAGGACACGCTGGATGATGTGATTTTCGGGCTGGAATCAGGTGCCGACGACTATATAAAAAAACCGTTTGCGTTCGAAGAGTTGCTTGCGAGAATACAGGTGCAATTGAGAAATTCTTCTTCAGAGAGTCAGCTGTTGCGGGTTGACGGGGTTGAAATGAACCTTGCCGCGCACAGGGTTACCTGTAACGGGAAAGATGTTTCACTGACGCCGAAAGAATTCGCATTGTTGAAATACCTCCTGCATAACAAGGGAAGCGTCTGTACCAGGAGCAGGATAATCGAGCATGTCTGGGACATCCACTTTGATGCTGACACGTCAGTGATCGATGTGTATATCAACTTCCTGAGAAAAAAGCTCGATGTT
>JAKSDB010000157.1 GCA_022360415.1 Chlorobiales bacterium | reverse complement strand
CGAACACAACCGGTTACGGTGTTTTCTTCTCGACCGCATGCCATGTGAAGGTGGAGTACAGGCATGCCTTCATCGTCCGGAAAGATCGTTCCTGTGCCGGTGACCTCATGAGCTTCATACAGCTCGTGCTGCATGGGCGTGACAGGGTGAGCACGTCCCTTTTGAGGACCGACGATCAGCCGGCTTTCCTTGTCGGCCCCGCCAAGTATAATTACTGCGGCGGCGGCGATGCCCTGTTCAGCAGCGAATTGTTCAAGCGTTTCATGAACGATTTCCCCATCTTCGAGCCTGATGATGAAAGTTCTTCCCTGTCTTGCTTCGGAAAAAAGCATCTTCGTTATTCGGGTATGTTTTGACGATTCCGGGTAAAGATACAGATTTTATGAGAAAATTGAACCTGTGCCCGGATGAACCGGCGTTTGCATTAATATGTCAGAAATGTTTTTGTGCCGTTCTGAATGGTTGTATAAATTACGTACCAGAAAGATTCTGAAGGCAGCAGAACCGGAGGTGTTTGTCTGCCCGGGAAAAGTCAAAACCAGGGAAAAGAACCGGTCAAAATGAAAAAAAAAGAAAAAGCAGTGAAAAAGCTTCTGATAAGTTTGATAATTACAATCGCATCCGTAGTAGCCGGTTTGCTGTTCAATATGGTGAACCCGAACGGCATCGAGGTTTTGCACGGAAGCACGGGCGGCGGAACAGCGAATATGGTTGTTGCGTCAGAAGCTGGCGATAACGGAGCCTTGAAGGGTTCGCCCGATGGAGCCGTTCCGGAAGGAATTATCGAGCATATAACGCTGGAAGCGGCAAAAGAGTATTTCGACAAGGGGAAAGGTCTTTTCGTCGATGCCAGGTCGCAGGAAACCTATGCCATAAAACATATCAGGGGAGCCGTATCACTGTCGGCAGGCAGTTTTGACAAAAGCTTTGAAGAGTTCAGTGATGCAATCGCAAAGGATACGCTGCTCGTTATTTATTGCCAGAGCATTACCTGTTCCAAGAGTGATATTGTAGCAGAAAAGCTGAGGGCGATCGGATATAGAAATATCAAGGTCTTTGTCGGCGGCTGGGTTGAATGGCTGAGTGCGGGGTATCCGGTTCAGGGTGTTTAAAGCTGTCTTATGAAAGCAGGTCAGGTGATTTCGAACTCTTTTACCGTCACGGTAACGCGATTGATTGTCGGGGGGCTGTTTGTTCTCGCCGGTCTTCCCAAAATTCTCTATCCCGCTCAATTCAGTGAAGTTATCGCTGCATACATGATAGTTCCCGAAAGCCTCATTCCGTTTGTGGCGGTTACGCTTCCGTGGCTGGAGTTGCTGTGCGGTTCTATGCTTATTCTGAACGTTTACGTTCAAAGCAATGCCTTGGTCATTATTGGAATTCTCATCGTCTTTGCCCTCGTGGTGGCAAACAACCTGTTCAAGGGCATGGTTCATGATTGCGGGTGTTTTGCGCTGCCTGGTGGCTGGTTTGGAACGGGGGATGTCATCAGCCTTTCAACGGTTATCAGGGATATTTTCCTTATTGTGCTCGTCCTTCCCGCCCTGCTCTACGGAAGCAATGTTTTCTTCCGTAGAAGATGAGGGGAGCACTATTCCGCTTTCCGAGTAAAGTTTTTCAAGGGCAAGAAGATACTGTACCCTGCTGTTTGCAGCGAGGCCTTCTGCACGGACAAGGTCTGTCTGAGCTTCATTGAGCCTTGTAAGGGTTGCTGAACCTGTTGTATAAAGAAGTTCTACGTCGTCACGGACTTGTCGCGTCATTCCCAGTGCATTTTCCTGGCGTTTCCATTGCTCTTTTGCTGCTTCTGCACTGGCAATGGCCTGTCGGATGCCCGACTGGATCGAGAGTATTTTCTGCTGCTTTTCTGCTTCAAGAGCATACACTTCCGCTTTTTTCTGCTGAAACGCTCTGCTTCTTTTTCCTCCTGTGAAAATGTCCCAGTTTGCTGTAACTCCTGCATAGCGGTTACGTTCTTCCTGGACGGGATCGGCTCCGGTTTGCTTTGTATAGTTAAGACCTGCGGTGAGGCCGATTGAGGGAAGCCAGGAGCCTTTTGCTGCGTTTTTTCGATGTACCGCAGCGTTGATGCCGGCTTCTACAGCCTGCAAGTCGGGTCTGTTTTTTATGGCGACAGCAATCAATTGCTCGTATGAAAGGGGGACTGTGTCGGTGGTTTCAATGTTTTTTTTTGCAGGGGAAAGTGCAATAGCAGGTTTGCTTTCTGAAACACCCATGAGCTCAGCAAGCACTGTGCGTGCTATGATATAATTTCTGTCGGCTTGAATAGAGTCGCTTTCAGCCTGAATCGTTCTAATGGAAAAGTTGAGCATTTCCGACCTGGGTGCGGTTCCGACTTGGCGGCGTATCGTGGCACTTTTTTCGAGAGTTCTGTTGAACTCCGCGTTTTTTTCTGCAATCCGTATGTTTTCTCTGGCAAGTTGTGCCTGATAGTAAGCTGTTGCAACCGACACCATAAGAAGGCGCTGTGTGTCGGCGTGCGTTTTCCTGGCCTGCTCGGCTCCATAACTGGCGGCAAGAGTTTCCGCTCTTCGGGCGAAGCCGTTAAAAAGCAGCCAGTTAAGTTCGAGGTTGCCTGTAGTCTCTCTTATATCCTCTTTTACACGTATGTCAGGTTGCTTG
>JAKSDB010000149.1 GCA_022360415.1 Chlorobiales bacterium | reverse complement strand
TGAAGATGCAGATCGACGGGCTGAAAAAATACGCTGAGCGTCAGAAAGTCGTTACGACCGACCCGGTTGACCGCGATGTTTTCGGAATAGCGAGGAAAGAGGACGACGCCTGCGGAATCGTCTTTAAAATTCGTGAAGGTAAACTGCTCGGATCACAGAGAATGTACTTCTCGAACACGGAAGAAGAACCAACAGCAGTCCTGTTGTCGAAGTTTCTTGAAAAATACTACCTGGAAACTCCCGACACCATTCCGCAGGAGGTATACACACAGCTTCCTTTGCCTGGAGAAGAAAAGAAAGCGCTTCACTCACTGCTTTCGGATACAAACAGAAAGGATGCTTCCGCGGTAAAATCAGTACGCTTCATAACACCGCAACGGGGAGAAAAAGCAAGACTTGTAGAGATGTGCGAGGAAAATGCGCGTCATCACCTGCAGGAATATTTAACAGAAAAACAAAAGCGTGGCGAAATCGCCCGCGAAAATCATGCCCTTAAAGCGTTACAGGAAACCCTTCACCTCGAGCATCTGCCAAGAAGAATCGAGTGTTTCGACAACTCACATTTCCAGGGCAGCGATTACACCAGTTCAATGGTATGCTTTACCGATGGAAAACCCAAAAAGTCCGAATACAGGAAATTCAAATTGCAGAGCATCGAAGGTTCCGATGACTACGCAGCCATGCGTGAGACACTGGAACGCCGTTACAGCGGGAAACTTTCGGAAGACCTTCCGATACCTGACCTTATCGTGATCGACGGCGGAAAAGGTCAGGTTAACGTTGCCTGGAAAACCCTCTCCGAACTGAACATCAACGTGCCGACAATAGGTCTCGCCAAACGGCTCGAAGAAATACATCTGCCGGGCATCAGCGACCCGTTCAATCTTCCCAAAACCTCTCCTGCCCTTAAGCTTCTGCAGAGGATCAGGGATGAAGCGCACCGGTTCGCTGTCAGCTATCACCGAAAGCTGCGGACTGCCCGCACGCTCAAGACCGCTTTGACCGACATTCCCGGCATTGGAGAGAAAAGCGCCATGAAGCTGCTTGAAAAATTCGGCTCGATCGAGCAGGTTGCAAAAGCATCCCCTGAAAAGCTCCGGGCCGTAACCGGCCCGCGAACAGCTGCCGCCATCTTGAAGTTTTTCAACAAACAAACTTCAAAAAAGAACATGAAGGAAAATGCTGGCCGGGAGTAATAAAGGGCACCTCTATTAATTTATTCCGCGCTTCAATTGCTTCGTTGAGCGGATAGGAGAGGGTTTCTCTGGCTCCGTTCGCCTTGCTCTTGAAACGCTCATGACGATTAATAGAGATGCCCTTAAGGGAATCGGTAATGGATAGTGGGAAGAAAAATCGGAAATCGGGGTCATTATCGAGATCGGCATCGAATGTATTTCTTTACGCAAACCAGTGTACATGCCGCTTAAAAACTGTCAACTATTTCAGGACGGAAAAAAATCTTGTATATTTGTTTAGAGATGTAGTAGAAGGAAAACGTAAGAAAAGAAACGAAGAAAATATATTCCACATCTATGAGCTTCCTTGACTTCTTTGATGAAGGCGGCAATTACGACACGAACGGTTATTTCAGAAAAATTCAGCTCGACGATCTCGATTTAACATCCATATACGATACCGAAGAACTGATTGAAGTAATCAATCAGTTCAATGATGAAGGAAAGCACCAGGACGCACTGACTGTCGCCCGTCACCTTGCTGAAACTGCTTCCTATAACGCCGAATCCTGGTTTCATCTGGGAAACTGCCTGACTGTCAACGGTTTTTTTGATGACGCAAAGGATGCTTTTATGAAAGCGGTGCTGCTCAGTCCCGCAGACAGTGAAATGGTGCTCAATCTTGCCCTTGCACACTTCAATACTGCCGACTATCGGGCTGCTCTTGAAAGAATCGACTCCATCGTATTCGACTCATCTCTCGAAAAGGAGCTGTATTTCTACCGGGGACTTATTCTGCAAAAACTTGAGCGTTACACCGAATCCGAAAAACACCTGGAACAATGTCTTGCACTTGATCCGGATTTTCCGGAGGCCTGGTACGAGCTTGCTTTCTGCAAGGATGTTCTCGGAAAAATGGAGGAAAGTTCCGACTGTTATCAGAAAACCATTGACCATGACCCCTATAATGTCAACGCATGGTACAACAAGGGGCTTGTTCTCAGCAAACTGAAACAATACGATGAAGCTCTCGGCTGTTACGATATGGCAATAGCCATAGCAGATGATTTCAGCTCGGCGTGGTATAACCGGGCAAACGTACTTGCCATAACAGGAAAGATAGAAGAAGCCGCTGAGAGCTACCTTAAAACCATTGAATTCGAGCCTGACGATATCAACGCGCTGTATAATCTCGGCATAGCGTATGAGGAGCTGGAAGAATACGAGAGCGCCATTTCTCACTACATGCGCTGTATCGAGCTGAAACCGGATTTCGCCGATGCATGGTTTGCCCTTGCCTGCTGTTATGAAGCCGACAAGTCATATAACAAAGCGCTTCAGTCAATCAACCATGCACTTGAATTCATGCCGGGCTCCGTTGATTTTCTCTTGTTGAAAGCCGAGATTTTTTACAATCAGGAACGTCTGGAACGGTCGATTGAAACGTACAGGCAGATCCTCGAGGTTGAACCCGAATCCCCGCAGATATGGGTTGATTATGCCCTTGTCCTGCGTGAAGCATCCATGTATACCGAATCCATCGATGCTCTTGAGAAATCATTGCAGCTTCAACCCCAGTCCGCTGATGCGCATTTTGAGATAGCCGCCACCTACTTCGCTCTGGGTGACAAAAAAAGTACCATAAGCGCGCTGACAAAAGCCTTTACCATCGATCCGGGCAAGAAACAGCTTTTCAAAAGCACTTTTCCGGAGCTGTACAATCAGGATTCTGTTCGTAAAATGCTTGGAATAATCTGAGCGCCTTTGCCTGACTGTATGTACAGCGCAAAAAAAATTCTTGGACTGATCGGCAGAAACGTCGGCTATTCGTATTCACCCTTCATTCACAACACGGCTGCTGAAATCCTGCAGTTGCCCTATTATTACACGATTTTCGATATACCTTCGCCCGACCTTGTCCCGCAGGCGCTCGAAGGGGCCAAAGCGCTCGGGATAACCGGCTTGAATGTTACCATCCCGTACAAACAGGATGTTGTCGCCTGCCTGGACAGGCTGTCTCCGGAAGCGGAAAGTGTCGGTGCGGTAAACACCATCGCGAATAAACAGGGCCTGCTCACGGGATACAACACGGACATCGCGGGAATCGTTATACCCCTTGAACCTCACCGCGCTCTGATAGAAGGGCGGCCCGCAGGAATACTTGGGAACGGCGGTGCCGCAATGGCCGCTGTCGAAGCCCTGAAAAGTACGTTTAAGCCTTCGGCAATCCACCTGTTTACCAGAAACAGGGAAAAAGGCGAGGCGCTCTGCCGCCACTTTCAGCGAAAAGCTCTTTCGGTTCATCTCTCGGTCCGTTCGTTTGATGACTATGAAGCCCTCGGCTGCTGTTCACTACTGATCAACGCCACGCCGATCGGCACAAAAGACAGGACTTCCGCAACCGGGAACCGCGTCATCCCGCGAGGCACTGGTGCGATTCACTCTAATCAGGTTGTTTTCGATATGGTCTACAACCCCATGGAGACTCCTCTGCTGCAAATGGCCGGTGAAGCCGGAGCGGTGACGATTCGGGGAATTGACATGCTGATCGGTCAGGCTTCACAATCATTCGAGATATGGACCGGAAAAACCATGCCGCTCGAACCCGTAAAAGAGATGCTCCTGAAAATGCTTGAAGCAGAAAACCGGTCCCGCTGAAAAAACGATAGTCCCGACAGATGTTTCATAACTCCCTTTTTTCCATTTAATCACTCCGACATGCTATTTTTTCTTGCCATAATCCTCCTGGTTGTCGCTCTTGACCAGTTTACCAAACAGCTTGCCCTCACCCACCTGACGCAGAGTGAAAACAGTATCATACTGATAGCCGACTGGTTGAAACTGACCTATACGGAGAACACCGGCATAGCATTCGGTATCTCACTCGGCTCCCCGGCAATGCTCATTGTCATTACCGCTCTGATTCTCGTGTCCGTCCTGCTCTTCGTCGTGTTGTCAAAAAACCGCAAACCCGCTTTTCTCGTCACTTTCGGGCTGATACTGGGCGGAGGGATCGGGAACCTTATCGACCGTGCGACAATCGGCAGAGTTGTTGATTTTATCCATCTGGATATCTATCAGGGCTATCTTTTCGGCTCATGGGTGTCACTCTGGCCGGTTTTTAACGTTGCCGATTCTGCGATTACCATCGGAGCGTGTATGCTGCTGATCCTGTACAACCGAATTTTCAATACCTGAACAAGAATGTTCATTGACGTCCACTGCCACCTTTCTTTCCCCCAGTTTGAGGACGATCGCAGCGCGGTTGTCAAGCGGTTACTGGAGCACAACATTTCCCTGCTCATCGATCCCGGTACCAACCCGCTGACAAGTAAACGCTCGGTCGAACTCTCGTCCCGCTACAGCTTTATCTATTCCACGGTTGGACTGCACCCGCACGATGTATCCGACAGGGTGGCCGATAAAACCATCAATACCCTTGAAAGCCTTGCCGCGTCACCCAGGGTAGTCGGCATTGGCGAAATCGGCCTTGATTTCCACTATGAGGATTGCGAGCCTGCACATCAAAAAGAGGCTTTCCGTGCCATGCTCAGGGTCGCCAAAAAACTTGACCTTCCGGTGGTAGTTCACTGCAGGGACGCCTGGGAAGACACACTGAAAATCCTCAGGGAGGAAAAATGCTCGAATCTCCGGGGTATGATGCATTGCTTTTCCGGCAACACGGAAATTGCCCGTGAATGCATCAGGCTTGGATTTAAAATATCCGTACCGGGCACTCTTACCTACAAAAAATCCTCTCTTCCAGCTGTTGTCCAGGACCTTGAAATTCAGGATATTCTCACGGAAACCGACGCCCCATGGCTCGCCCCTGTTCCGTTCAGAGGGAAGCGTAACGAACCTGCCTACGTGCGTTTCGTCACCGAAAAAATTGCCGAAATCAAGGGGCTCTCTGTTGAAACAGCTGCCGGGATCATTAAAAACAATGCTATCGAGCTGTTCTCCCTACCGGGAAAAAAGACAGCAATCGGGTAAAAAGAACCCGGTGAGGTTTTGAAATACGGTGCGACTTGATTAGGTTGCTGGTCGATATGCACCATTAAGCCCGGGCAGAACAAAAAAGCTTGACATGCAAAATACCGAGCACAAACCTGAACAGCAGGCACAAAAAGTGGCAACCGATCCTCAGGAAGAAAAGATTGAACGTCTTGTTGATTTTTTTCTGCTCAATAAAAACCTTCTTATCGGTGTAACTGTCGGTATTATCCTGATTGCCGGAGGGCTCTTTTTCTATCAGCAGCAACGCCTGTCCAGCGAAAAGTCCGCTTTCAACCTTCTTTCCCATGCCGAGACACAGGCAGCGGAAGGCAACTGGCAAAAGGCCATCGAAGGAGAGGGTTCCATGAAAGGCCTTAGAGAGATTATCCGGGAATACGGGTCAACTGAAAGCGGAAACCGGGCAAAAATCCTTCTTGGAGACAGTTTCCTTGCCTTGAATCAAGTCGATTCCGCCCTTGCGTATTACAGTGAATACAAAGGCAGCAATCCCGACCTTGCCGCCTCTGCCAAAGCCGGCGCGGCATTCTGCCGTCTATGGAAAAAGGAATACCCGGAAGCCGTAACCGCATTTGAAGACGCATCGGAAACAGCCCAAAACCATGCGTTGAAATCCTCTTATCTTGCCGATGCAGCGGACGTCTACCGGTCAATTGACAGCCTGGATACCGCCGTAAGACTCTATAAACAGATCATCAGGAAATACCCGGATTACGCGGCGGCCGCGAAAGCCCGCCAATCCCTGTTGGCGCTGGCAGGAAAAACAGAAAACACCGAGCTGTAACCGAAACATATCGGTACCATATAAATCACAGACAGAAAACAACATGAGCAACCTTTACAAAATCAAAACAAGCCTCGGCGATATCACCGTATCACTGTATGAAGATACACCGCTGCACAAGGAAAATTTCGAGAAGCTTGTGAGCGACGAATACTATGACGGCATTCGTTTTCACCGGGTCATCGAGGGTTTCATGATCCAGACAGGCGATCCTCTTTCGCGTAATGACGACAACCGTATGCTGCACGGAACCGGAGGCCCGGATTACCGTGTCCCGGCAGAGATCAAGCACCCGAACGTCAAAGGAAGCCTTGCCGCGGCAAGGGACAACAACCCTCAAAAAGCCTCTTCCGGCAGCCAGTTTTACATCAATCAAGCCGACAACGGATTTCTCGACGGTGACTATACCGTTTTCGGCATGGTAACCGATGGCATTGATGTCGTGGATACTATCGCCGCTGTCGAGAAAGATTTCAACGACAACCCGGTCGAGCCTGTCGCAATCGAAACCATCGAAATAATCCAGGGTTAAGCAGCGAAGCAGTACCTGTACTCAAAAAACCATTGCCGTTCTGACAGCAATTTGTCAAGTTCTGCTGCATTAATATACTTTTTCGGAAAGGGACTCCGTGGAAACCATCAGCGACAACCTGCGGCTTATACACAAGGAAATAAAAGCCGCCTGCATGAAATGCGGTCGGGACCCGTCAGATATCCGTCTGATTGCCGTTTCGAAAACCAAGCCTGCCGAGCTTGTCAAAGCAGCCTGCGAAGCGGGCCAGCTTGATATCGGCGAAAGCTATGTCCAGGAATTTCTTGAAAAACAGGCCTCCGGGCTGCTTTCAAACCTGCCTATACGCTGGCACTTCATAGGGCACCTTCAATCCAACAAGGCGAAGGATATTGTCGGCAGAACAACACTGGTCCATGGTATCGACAAACCTTCGACTGCCGCGGAGTTGTCAAAAAGGGCCGCCCGGCAAGGCGTCACGGCAGACTACCTCATCGAGATCAACACATCAGGGGAGGCTTCAAAGTTCGGCCTTGCCCCGGACGAGTTGCTTTCCCTGATCCCACGCTTTTTCGAGCTGCCGAACATCCGCCTCAGAGGACTGATGACCATAGCCTCTCCGGACAGGGAAAAAGCCCGGCAGGAGTTTCGCCTGCTTGCCAAACTCCTTGAAAAGCTCAGGAGCATATCACCCCATCCAAACCTTCTCACGGAACTTTCGATGGGCATGAGCCAGGATTATGACATCGCCATAGAGGAAGGAGCAACGATGGTCCGCATCGGGACCGCCATCTTCGGCTCAAGAAATCGTTGAGTCACCGGTCTCTCTTCCTCTTTTTGCCTTTTTTGTTCCCTCCCTGCTCCTTACCCCTTTCTTACCATCCGGCAATCCAGCCACTCGTCACTAATCACTACTTAGATTTGAATCCCTCGACTCAGGATTTTATATTGCAGGATTGATTATTTTGCAGGTCTCTTGTTCTCGAACCGAATACTTTTCACCCGGGTTTCAGTCATCTATGCCGTACTCAAATTCACCTGTCTTCATTCCTGCGCAACGGGTCCAGAACTATCATTATGCTATCCGCAACATTGTCAGTAATGCCCGCCTTCAGGAAGAACAGGGGAAAAAGGTTACTTATCTGAACATCGGAGATCCTATACTTTATGGTTTTCAGCCGCCCGAGGAGCTTATAGAAGCCAAGGTTCTGGCTCTCAGACAGGGGCACAACGGCTACTCCCCGTCGTGCGGAAAAAAAGACGCGACAGAAGCCATCGCGGACGATGCCAATACACGCGGAATACCGGTCTCCCCGGAAAACATAATCATAACTTCCGGAGCTTCCGAAGCGGCGGATCTGATCTGTACCGCCATGCTGAACCCCGGAGACGAGGTGCTCTGCCCTTCCCCCGGGTATCCGCTCTATAGCGCTATTATCGCCAAACTGAATGCCAGGGAAGTGCAGTACAGGCTTGATCCTGAAAACACCTGGCATCCTGATCCGGAAGAGATCGAGAGCAGGATAACGCCCCGAACCAAGATCCTTGTCGTCATCAATCCGAACAACCCGACCGGCGAGCTCTACCCGCCGGAACTGCTCCGGAAACTGGTAGCAATTGCCCGCCGGCACCGTCTTCTTGTCATCACCGATGAGGTTTATCACAAACTTGTGTACGAAGAAAAACACGTTCCTCTCGCGTCGATGGCCGGGGATGATGTCGTGATAACCACCATCGACAGCCTTTCAAAAAACTATATGGTACCCGGCTGGAGAATCGGATGGCTTGCGATCACCAACAGTCACCTTATTCCGGATGTACATTTCGCGTTTATCAAACTCGCTGACGCAAGGCTTTGTGCCCCGACAGCCGCGCAGTATGCCATAAGAGCCGCCATGAAACCGAGAAAGGATTATATTGAAAGCGTACTGCACCGTCTGAGCGCCCAGAGAGCTCTTACCGTCGAAATGCTCAACGCAATACCGGGAATAAGCTGCAATCACCCGAAAGGCGCTTTTTATGTCATGGGAAAGGCCGATCTTGCCATGCTGCCGTTCAATTCGGACGAAGAGTTCGTGTTGAAGCTGCTGCACGAAAAACAGATTCTTTTCGTTCATGGCTCCGGGTTCGGAACCGATCCCTTGCAGGGCTTTTTCAGGGTTGTTTTTCTGCCTGACGTGTCAACGCTTGAAAAAGTGTACAGGGATCTCGGGGATTTCATGCATCAATACCGGTAAACCATAGTATCACTGCACCTTTAACACAAAACACCTGAACCATGATTGAACAACGTGCTAAAATCCAGGAGGCTGTTTCGTTTATCCGTTCGAAAACCGGCGATCAGTACCCGGTAGGAATCGTTCTCGGGACCGGCCTCGGCGCTCTTGCAAAAGAAATAGATGTAGAGATGTCGCTTGATTACGGAGATATACCCTATTTCCCTATCTCAACGGTTGAAACACATCACGGCAAGCTTATTTTCGGCACACTCGCCGGAAAAAAAGTCGTCGCCATGCAGGGACGTTTCCACTTCTATGAGGGGTACTCGATGCATCAGATCGTGTTCCCTGTCAGGGTCATGAAACATCTCGGTGTCAAAACACTGGGGATAACCAATGCCTGTGGAGGACTCAATCCCGCATTCAGCAAAGGGGATATCATGCTTATCGACGACCATATCAATCTTTTGGGAACAAACCCGCTGATCGGGCCCAACGACCAGGAAATCGGGCCGAGGTTCCCTGACATGTGTGCTCCCTACTCTCCCGGAATTCTTGCCCTTGCCGAGCAGGTGGCACTTGAAAACCGGATCAAGGTTCAGCGCGGCGTCTACGTGGCACTTTCCGGTCCCTGCCTCGAGACACGTGCCGAGTACCGTATGCTCAGGACAATAGGCGCAGACGTGGTCGGCATGTCGACTGTTCCGGAAGTCATCGCCGCGGTGCATCAGGGCACAGAAGTGTTCGGTATGTCAATCATTACCGACGAATGCTTCCCGGACAGCCTTCAGCCTGTCAGCATCGAGGAAATCATCGATGTTTCAAATGAAGCCGAACCTAAAATGACAACGATATTCAAAAACGTTGTTGAAAGACTCTAACCCACAAACCCTTAACAACAATGATCGACGCAGTCTCTTTTGAAAACAATACACTCGGCTACCTTGACCAGCGGCTTCTTCCACTGAAAGAAGAATACGTCCGGACAAAAGACTACCGGCAAGCCATTGCAGCAATAAAAACCCTGGCGGTCAGGGGGGCACCTCTCATCGGTATAGTGGCCGGCTATACGGTAATACTTGGCCTGAAGAGCTACAGCGGGAGCAAGGAAGAGTTTCCGCACTATTTCGGGAACCTCATAGAGGAGGTTGAAGCCTCAAGGCCGACCGCTGTCAATCTTTTCTTTGCCACTGCACGGATGAAAGAGGTCTATGATGCTCATTTTGCCGCGGACCCTCTTGAAGAGCTTTTTGCAAAAATGCTTGTCGCGGCAAGAAAAATCCACACCGATGAAATTGCAAACTGCGACAACATGGCCCGTCACGGCGCTGCACTCATCAAACAGGATCTTGCAGAAACCCTCAAAACAAGAAAGCTAAACGTTCTTACACACTGCAATACCGGCACGCTCGCAACAGGAGGCTCCGGAACTGCCCTTGGTGTCATCAAACATGCCTGGAAAGAAGGTCTTATTGAAAAAGTAATCACGGCTGAAAGCAGGCCTCTCCTTCAGGGATTGCGTCTTACCGCATGGGAGCTTGAAAAGGAAAACATTCCTTTCATTTCGATTTCGGATTCATCTTCGGCCTTTCTGATGCAGAAAGGCATGATCGATTTCGGCATTGTCGGTGCCGACAGAATCGCTGCAAACGGTGACACTGCAAATAAAATAGGAACATTCGCTCATGCCGTCAGCGCATCAGTTTACAATGTACCGTATTACATTGCGGCTCCGGTATCAACTATCGACATAACCATCAATAACGGTTCGCAAATCCCTATCGAAGAAAGGAGTGCCGACGAGCTGAGAACAATTTTCGGCACACAGGTTGGCACACCGACCACACCGGTCCTGAACTATGCCTTTGATGTCACGCCGCATCAATACATCCGGGGGATCGTTACGGATAAAAAAGCAGTTGTCGGAAACTATAGCGAAGAGCTGAAAAGACTCGTTGACTGATTCCGCGTCCAAACAAACTGCAAAGGGGAGCCTGCTCCCCTTTTTTATTCTGCAATTGTTCATTATACTTTTAATCATGGTTGTGTTCTCCTTTTACCCAAGCCGGCCCACGAACGTGACAAATCCCAGGTTTCATGTGGCAGCGTTACTGTTTGCATTACCTGACGGTTTACAGAAATCCGGGAACACATGATAATTTAATTTGTGACTGTGAATTATCAACACTGCCCTCTCTAACCCGTCCGGAGATGAAAAACTGGTTGAAAAAAGATAAACCCGAAGGAAAAGAAACCCGGAACAGCACCTGGCCCGATAAATCACTGCAAGTTTTCGACTACCACGATTTTCTCGATCGTGTCATGGGAGACAAAGAACTGGCTGTCGGCATACTCGAAGAGTTTACCGATCTTATCGGTCAGCATGCTGATAAACTGCGCAAGGCTGTCGAATCCGGAGATCATGAAAACATCAGGCAGATCGGCCATATGATCAAGGGAGAATCCGGCAACATCAGCGCCCCTGCGTTATACGAAAGCTCCCATGCTATCGAAAAAGCCGGGAAATCTCAAAGCAGAGACGAACAGACCCAGCTTTTACCCGTCCTGATCGCAGATATTGACAATCTGACACAGGCAATCCGCGAAGTATTGAAAAAAGAAAACAGGTAACCCCGCAAACGATTTACTTCTTATTCTGCATTTTTCGCCTCAAACGATCCCTTGGGAGAGCTTGCCTGCCAATTGCATGCACCGATATAATTCCGTACAATTAGGCGAACCTGCATTGTGCGCTCTACAGTGTAGAGCGAAAGTGTGACTATTCTGGATCATCATGAATCTTGACCGGAGGCTTCTTCAGCTTGCAAGGCAAAACCCGGTGCCGTTCATCACATCGGTTTTGCTCGGTGTGCTCGCCGGGATCATGCTGATCGGACAGGCTTCCCTTCTGAGCAGAATCATCGACGCTCTTTTTCTGAAAAACACCGGGATCGAGAAAGGCCTTCCGTTCATCGCTCTGTTCGCGGTTTTCAGTATCCTTCGCGCTCTCTTTTCCTGGACAAGCGAAAGCGAGGCAAACAGGGGAGCTCTGAAAATAAAGCAGTCGCTCCATGAAAGATTACTGAACAAGCTGTCCGCTCTCGGCCCTGCATATACAGGCTCGATGCAGAGCGGAAAGCTCAGTGCCAGAATCCTGAAAGGCATTGAATCCCTTGACCCCTACTTCAGTCAGTACCTTCCCCAAATTGCGCTCTCTCTGCTGGTGCCGTCAGCTATACTGGCAGTTGTGTTTCCTTCCGATCTTTTCAGCGGCTTTATTCTGCTTGCAAGTGCCCCACTGGTTCCTCTCTTCATGGTCATAATCGGCAAGGCAGCAAAAAAAGCGACGGCAAAACAGTGGAAAACCCTTAACAGGATGAGCGGCAGTTTTCTCGACCTCCTTCAGGGCCTTACAACGCTTAAACTTTTCGGAAAAAGCAGGGAAAGAAAAAATTTTGTTGTTGAAACAAGTGAGGCTTTCAGGCAAACAACAATGAAAGTTCTTAAAGTAGCATTTCTTTCTTCACTCGCGCTGGAGCTTATCAGCACCATTGGCACGGCAATCATAGCGGTCTCCATGGGGCTGAGACTCTGGTCGGGTTCAATTGCTTTTGAGTCGGCGCTTTTCATTCTTCTGCTGACGCCCGATTTTTACCTCCCTCTCCGTCAGCTTGGGAAAAAGTATCACGCGGGAATGGAGGGAGTCGGTGCCGCCAACGACATTTTCAGCCTGCTCCAGGAGCCTGAACCGGAACAACATGGTGATACCGGGCTCTTCAGCCCTCATCTCCATGCTTGCTCAGGAGAACCCGTACGATTTGACAACGTCGGATTTTCATTCACCGGTGACAACACCTACGCTTTACGGCATATCAACTGCACGCTTGAGCCGAACAGAACAATCGCAATAACAGGGCCGAGCGGGGCGGGCAAAACCACCTTCATCGACCTCCTCCTTCGCTTCATTGAACCCGGCGAAGGCGAAATAACGGTCGGCAACAGAAGTCTGCGGAATATCAGGCGCGAAGAGTGGCTGCAATGCATATCCTGGGTACCCCAAAGCCCCTATATGTTCAACGCCACGCTCAGGGAGAACCTCCTTGTGGCAAAAAAAAATGCAACTGAAGACGAGCTGACAAGCGCCATTGAGCACGCCCGTCTCGGCCCGTTTGTCAGCTCGCTGCCACAGGGACTGGACACAAAGATCGGCGAGCGGGGAGCCAGAATAAGCGGAGGAGAAGCACAACGCCTTTCACTCGCCAGAGCATTCATCAAAGATGCTCCGCTGCTTCTTCTCGATGAACCGACATCACATACCGACCCTCTGCTTGAAAAAGAGCTGCTCACATCCATGAACAAGCTTATCAGGGGCAAAACCACCGTCATTATAGCTCACCGGCTGAACACGGTAAAAGAAGCGGACCTTGTACTGGTTCTCGACAATGGCCGTATCGTACAATCCGGTACGCATGTATCGCTTATGAAAGAGGATGGGTTTTACCGCACCTCACTACAGGCGTTTCAGGAGGATGTCGCATGCTGACTGTACTGGCAAACCTCCTGCGTATTGTTCGCCCCTACCAGTGGTGGATGCTGCTTGCTGCGATTCTGGGATTTGCCACAATCGGCAGCGGCATCGGACTGCTTGCCACAGCCGCCTACATTCTCGCCAAAGCCTCTCTTCACCCTCCTTTCACCGAGCTTCAGTTAGGCATTGCGGGAGTGAGATTCTTCGGAATCATCCGCGGTGTGCTACGCTACATCGAAAGACTTGTTTCTCATAACACAACCTTTAAAACCCTCTCAAAAGTACGGGCATGGTTCTATGAATCTCTCGAGCCGCTTGCCCCGGCAAGGCTCATGCAGTATAAAAGCGGCGACCTCCTGCAAAGAATCACGGCAGATATCGATATACTCGAAAACCTTTACGCCCGTGTCATTGCACCCCCATTGACAGCCATCATGGTTACCGCCCTCATGTGGATCTGGCTGGGAACCTTCTCGCTTACCTTTTCCCTTACCCTGTTCATTTTTCATGCCGTTGCGGCTGTGGGAATTCCTCTTCTCACCGGCTATCTGAACCGCGGAACAGCGACAGAAATCTCTGCCGTGCGCACTGACCTGCAAACAGGAACGATTGACTGCATTCAGGGCATCGGTGACCTCATGGTTTTCAACCGTTTTGACGATCACGCACAGCATCTTCGTGAGCTGAAAAAACGCGAGCTTTTTCTACAGAGAAAGCAGGCGCTTGTTCAGGGCTCTCATGAGTCCCTGACAGGGCTGCTTATGAACGGGGCTGTTCTCGCACTTGCATGGACGCTTGCACCGGCAGTATCGGCAGGAGGCATCAACGGCGTTTACGGAGCATTAATTATTATCGCTGTCATGGCTTCCTTCGAAGCGTTTTTTCCCCTTCCGGATGCCGCCCAGCACCTCGAGTCCAATACCGCTGCGGGGAAAAGACTTTTTGAAATCGTGGATGCGGCACCTGCCGTTACCGCGCCTGAGCACCCTGAACAGTTTCCGGCACAAAACAGCATAGGGTTCGACAGCGTCACGTTTACTTATCCCGGAAACCATCAGCCGGCTCTTTCAAATGTATCGTTTACCGTCAATGAAGGAGAAAAGATAGCCATAGTCGGCCCAAGCGGTGCAGGTAAATCGACAGTAACAAGCCTTCTTTTGAGATTCTGGAACCCTTCGGAAGGGAACATTCTTATCGGCGGCACATGCATCGAACATCTCGACCCGGAAACAATCCGGCAAAACATCGGCATCGTGAGCCAGAAAACCTATCTGTTCGGAACGAGCATACGGGAAAACCTGCTCCTTGCAAAGCCTGCTGCTGACGATGAAGAGCTGAAGCAGGCGCTTGCTTTCGCCGGGCTTGAACCTTTCGGAAGCAAACTGGACCAGTGGGCGGGACAGCACGGCATGAACCTGAGCGGCGGAGAAAGACAGAGGATGGCAATAGCAAGGCTTTTCCTCCAGAACGCGCGGATGGTGATACTGGACGAAGCCACCGTGAACCTTGACACCATCACGGAAAAAAGCGTGATGCAGAGCATTCTTGAACTATGCGACCGGCAACCGGCCAAAACATTACTTGCCGTTACCCATCGGCTGCGGAACATGGGACAGTTCGACAGGATACTCGTCTTTAAAAACGGACGAATCGTGGAAGAGGGCTCCCATCATGAGCTGCTAAGGAAAAACGGGCTCTACGCTTCCATGTGGGCATTACAGCACCGGAACGTTCCCGCAGGGATTTTGACAGGTTCGTGAACCGGCTCACAAGCGCCATTGCCGTTAACCCTCAACTGAGCACAACCGTTTTTCGCCCGTTCCACCGGGAATCCTCTGTTTCAACCCCCCACATCAACGAGCGGCCAAGGCTTGACTTTTTCACAACCGTGTCCAGTGTTTCAACAGTTCTCCGTTCCCATGACTGCTTGTTACAGAAAAAGAAACAAAGTATTTTACGTACCTCTGGAAAAAGGTATCCTGAAACATGTCTCCATGCAAGAAGCATTGCAAAAGATAAAAAGTTCTCCGGTTTACCCGGTGCTTCTGGTGCTTGTTGCCTTTCTTTACTGGATTAATTTCGATGTCAACGATATCTGGACAGAAAACGAGAGCTATTATACCGAAGCCGTACGGGAAATGTTCGAAAGCGGCAATTTTATCGATATCCATTACAATTACGAACCCCGTTTCAACAAACCTCCTCTTACCTACTGGATAATCGCCTCCTCCGTCGCTCTTTTCGGCAATAACGAGTTTGCAGCCAGGCTCCCCATCCTCATCCTTGCGTTCCTTACAACCATACTCACCTATAAAACCGTCAGGCTGCTGCACGGTGAGGAAACAGCCGTTCTCGCATTCGCCATGCAGGCTGTAAGCATACAGTTCATGGCCGGCAAACAATACGCTTCGCCCGAAATACCCCTTGCGTTCTTTTTTTCCCTGACAATGTACTGGTTCATACAAGGCAGAATAACCCGGAACAGCCTCTATACGCTCCTTGCGGGCACTGCCCTCGGCCTGACGATCCTGACCAAAGGCTACCCGTATTTTATCATCATTGGAGGCATTATCGTCCTGTACCTTCTCATCGATACAGCGGTTGACCGGAAAAAGCTGATACAGGAGCTGAAATCCCTTCACCTGCCTGTAACCATCCCCCTCGCACTCCTTATCGGCGGGAGCTGGATTGCTGTGATGTATTTTTCGCATGGCGACGAGTTTACCGCGGTACTGAAAAAGGAAACCATTGACCGGGCTCTCACTGAAAAAACAAACGGATTGAGGGACCTGCTGTTTTACCCTGAAGTCATCCTTTGGAGCTTTTTCCCCTACTCCCTGGTTTTTTATGCCTCCCTGGGCTCCACCCTGCTTTCAGGCAAGAGGATACGCAACGTATCATTTGCCTTCTCGTGGTTTTTCGTCATGCTTGTCATTTTTACCATGGCAAAAGGGAAAATACCGACATACTTCATACAGGCACATCCGGCAATGGCGATCATGGCAAGCTGTTATCTGGTTGCCCTGTCTCCCGAGGATAAACGGAAAAACATCATCGTACAGTGGTTTCTCCTGATACCGGCCCTTCTCGCTGTCGCAGCAGGCGCCCTTATGATCCCTGTCTTCGAACTCCCTCCCCTGCTCTATGCCATCCCGCTTGTCGCACTGGCAGTCATAACGCTTCCCTACCTGCTTCCCGCTCACCACCGGCACCGCAGAATACTGATCTATCTTCAACCTTTCAGCGGGACGTACGCAGCACTGCTGGTTATGTCCCTTGGGGTGATGCCCCAGCTGGAACAGTTCAGACTGTATGACAAAATCGGAGCGGCTATTAAAAGCACCCCTTCCATCAGCACGGACCTGCCGATCTACCTGCAGGACGACAGGCTGCACAACCTGCCCTACTATGCAGAAAGGCGGGTGATCTACAAGGCCGATCCCGAAGAGGTACAGCAGCTGGACGGGCCTGTACTCGCCCTGTTGCGAAGCAGGGATATTACTCCGGAAAACAGAAAGCACGTTATCTGGTCCGGAAAAGTCTATCGCTGGATAAGCAGTGAATCCAGGCTGATGATCTACATCCGGAACCATCTTAAAGCCAAAAACGGAGATTTCAGCGGTTATATTGACTACTCGCTGCTCTACCGGGAATGACAATGAAAAAGACCTCTTCAACAATCCTTAACCCGGTCATCACGGTCACAGGCATCATCACCTGCTATTACTGGCTGGATATCCTGGTTATCGAATGGTTTTACATGTTCAGGGAAAGCATGATCACCGAGATTTTCAGGCTCATAACAAGGGCTGGCGAATCACAGTGGTACCTTGTCGGAGGGCTTGCCGGATGGATAGTTTTTCGCAACACCTCGACGCATGGCAGCTCCGGCAGCCTCCTGCTTTTCTCTTCGGTCGCAGCTTCGGGCATTACCGTCAATATCTTGAAAGCCCTGCTTGCCAGGGCAAGACCCAAGCTTTATTTGGAAAACGGGTTCTATGGTTTTGACTTTTTTCATATAGGCTACGAGCTGAACTCTTTTCCCTCCGGCCATTCTGCGACAGCGCTCAGTGCAGCCTCCGCCCTCGCGATCCTTTTTCCGCGTTACAGGCTGCTTTTCTATATCGCAGGGTTCCTCGTCGCATCGAGCCGGGTTGTCCTTGCGGAACACTATCCGGGCGATGTTATCGCAGGTTCGGTGCTCGGCTACCTGACAACGGTCATTCTCTACAACCGGTTCTTCAGGCAAAAAATGATTGTCCCTGGCACCTGACCACTCCTTCAAGCGGTCAATAACCTCTCCTTTTTAGTATATTCCGAAACTTTAAGCTCCGCCGTTGAAAGCGGAACCCGGATCGATCACCAAATACTGCTCAATGGAACTTTCGGTTGTCATACCGCTCATGAACGAGGAAGAGAGCATCAAACCGCTTTTCGAAGCGCTCGACTCGGCACTATCCGGCATTGAGCACGAAATAGTCATTGTCGATGACGGATCAACCGATTCGACGGTTTCGACAGCAAAAAAACATGCTCCCGATAACATGAAAATTCTTGTTTTCAACAAGAATTACGGCCAGACAACCGCCCTTGCCGCAGGTATAGACCATGCAGAAGGCGATCTGATAGCAACCATGGACGGTGATTTGCAGAACGATCCGGGCGACATTCCCGCCATGATCGAATACCTCGTCGAAAATGACCTCGATGTCGTGGCAGGCAGGAGGGTCGGGCGAAAAGACGGTATGTTTCTCCGCAAAATTCCGAGCAGAATAGCCAATACCCTGATCAGGATCATGACGGACGTTCATATTCGTGACTACGGCTGCACCCTGAAAGTATTCAAAAAGGAAGTAGCAAAAAACCTGGGTCTTTACGGCGAGCTTCACCGCTTCATCCCCGTCCTCGTTCAGTTGTACGGCGCACGGATGGCGGAGATGGACGTCAAGCATCTCGCGAGAAAATACGGCACCTCCAAATACGGTATCGGGCGGACCTTCAAGGTGCTCAGCGACCTGCTCTTTATGGTCTTTTTCCAGAAATTCGGCCAGAAGCCAATGCACCTTTTCGGCTCCCTTGGCTTTCTGGCTTTATTCCTGGGGGTGACAATCAACCTTTACCTTCTCGTTGCGAAACTTGCCGGGCAGGAAATCGGAGGGCGCCCCCTTCTGATGCTCGGGGTGATTCTGACATTCACCGGCATCCAGCTGATAACCACCGGTTTTATCGCAGAGTTCATCATGAGAACCTATTACGAATCGCAGAACAAGAAACCCTACATCATCAGAGAGATCGTTGGCAAAAAAGAGCATCAGTAAAAAAAAGCTTGCCCGGACAGCTGTTCAGATCTTCATATCAGTTACTGCGTTATATATCGTCCTGGTAAAAACCGATACGGAAAAGCTTCTGGAAATTATCGGTTCGGCCAATCTGCTTTACCTGGCGCTTGCCTTCGTGGTTTTCAACATCTCGAAACTTCTTAACGCGATCAGGCTTAACAGGTTCTTCAGAGCAATCGGCCTCCACCTGAAAGAGCTCTACAACATTCAGCTCTACTATCTCGGCATGTTCTACAACATGTTCCTGCCCGGCGGAATCGGCGGGGATGGCTACAAGATCTATATTCTTCAAAAGAATCACAGCATGAAAATGGTCAATGTTTTCAACGCTGTATTCTGGGATCGCGTTGCCGGGATTTTTGCGCTTGTGTTTCTGACAGGAATCTTTCTTTTACCAAGCAGCTTCGCCCATCTCCACAAAGAATACATACCCGTTACGTACGCGGTTATTGTGCTCTCCTACCCGTTTTCATGGTTTCTCACAAGGCTTCTTTACAAACAGTTCAACAGCATATTTCTCATTACCGCCGGAGAATCGGTACTCATCCAGGCCACCCAGGCGCTTTCGGCATGGTTCATACTTCTTGCTCTTTGTGTGTCGTCCAACCACATCGACTACCTCGCCATTTTTCTTGTTTCTACTGTTGCGGTAGTTTTGCCGATCACTATAGGAGGCGCGGGAGCAAGAGAAATAACTTTTTTCTATGCGCTGACTCATCTCGGGCTCGATCCAAACGCAGGTGTCGCCCTCTCGCTGCTCTTCTTCGTCATATCAGCGATTTCCGCACTTATCGGCATGTTCCTTCAGGGCAGGCATGGGGAGAAGCATGGAAAGAAAGTGACAAGTAACGAGTGACCACAATCAGTCTTCAAACGCAATGTCTCTCAGCTTGAGCTGGGTGTTTTTACGGCCGTTCCACTCGTTTTCTTCAAGGGAGAAAACCATGGAAAGCCTCCTGCGCGACCCGCGCTCAAGCTCCCGGTAAATGTCTTCCCGGCCAAAGGCGATAACGTCATGAATCTTTCCGGCAACATCTTTTACGGCAAACTTCACATGCTTTCCCTGCAACAGCCTCGGCAACCCTGAGAGCCTGAGGTTCGAGCTGTAGAACAGTGGTTCGCTGTTTCCCTGACCGAAAGGGCCGAACTGCTTCAGGACATTGAGAAACTTGCCGGTAACCTCTTCAAGCGATAACGGAGAGTCGATCCGGAGCTCTCTCTGACGATGTTCGAGCGAAAGTTTCTCGGAGCATATCCTGTCAAACTGCCTGCGAAACCCTGGAATATTTTCCGGCCTCAGCGTAATGCCTGCTGCCGCTTCATGACCGCCGAACTGTTCCAGAAAACCGCCGCAGTGCTGCAGAACATCAAAAACATTCAATCCCTCCACGCTTCGCACAGAGCCCTTGACAACCCCTTCCCCGCCTCCCATGATAACCGTCGGCAGGTAGTATTTATCCTGCAAGCGGGAGGCGACGATCCCGAGAACACCAAGATGCCACTCTTCACGGTAAAGAACAATCGAGGAACAGAAGCTGGCAAAATAACCCTCCACCATCGCCTCGGCACTTTTCAACATCCCGGCATCGATCTGCCTCCTTTCCCTGTTAAGGCGATCCAGCTCTTCGGCATGCAGCCGCGCCTCATCCCTCGTGTCGGCAATCAACCACTCTACGGCTGTTCGGGCCGTATGCATCCTGCCTGCCGCATTCATTCTCGGTGCAATACCGAAAGCGATGTGCCCTGCACCCAGTATGCCGGGCTCCACCCCCATCAGGGAAAGCATTTCCCGGATACCCGAACGGGGCTTTTTCCGCAAAAGCTCGATGCCTTTGTGCATATAGATCCTGTTCTCTTTTTCAAGCGGCACCATATCGGCAGCAGTCGCGATTGCGACAAGATCGATAGCATGCTGCCACGTATCAGGCGGCATTCCGTCGGACTCACAGAGCGCCTGGACAAGTTTAAGCGCCACTCCACAGCCACAAAGTTCACGAAAGGGGTAACCGCAGCCGGGTACTTTGGGGTTGAGAATGGCATGAGCCGAAGGAAGTTCTTCAGGCTCATGATGGTCGCAGATGACAACATCGATACCCTCTCTGGCAAGCATCTCTATTTCACGAGACGCTTTTATGCCGCAGTCAACCGTAACGACCAGTGACGTGTCGAGCTTCACAGCATGGGCAACTCCGGCTTCGGATAAACCGTATCCTTCGGAAAACCTGTCGTTGATATAATATGCGACATCTGCTCCCAGGGATTGAAAAAAAAGATAAAGAAGCGCTGTCCCGGCAGTGCCGTCTACATCATAGTCACCGTATATGAGGACTTTTTTTCCTGTTTCGACAGCTTTTCGTACCCTGTCCACAGCCTTCTCCATATCCCTGAAAAGAAAC